>CAYSWE010000275.1:0-6682 GCA_964434515.1 uncultured Phycisphaerales bacterium
GCGCGGTCATGGAGGTCGGCGGGGAATCGAAGCCGGCAACCAAGCGAGAGTTCGCATGGAGCGAAGTCAAGGTGCTGCTTCGAAGACTCCGACCGATGCGCTCCTCGTCACGAGGCATCGGCGATATCAACCAGTTCGTCCAGGTCGATCTCGCCGATGGACAACGAATCGTCGGCTATCTGCTCGACTTGGACGATCACACGGTCGGGCTCGCCAGCGCAGCGCTGGGCTGCTTCGACTTGCAACTCTCGGACATCCGCATCATGAAGCTGTCCAACTCCGGCCGGGCGCTCACCGGATTCACCCTGGTGACGGACTACGGCAACAC
This sequence comes from uncultured Phycisphaerales bacterium, assembly GCA_964434515.1. Taxonomy (GTDB): domain Bacteria; phylum Planctomycetota; class UBA1135; order UBA1135; genus CAYSWE01. The sequence continues at coordinate 329 of CAYSWE010000275.1, forward strand.
GCAGATCGTCGAATACGACGGCGAAGGCAGGGAAGTCTGGAAGCTCGAAGATTTGTTCGACCCGCTCGACGCCGAGCTGACGCCGGCTGGGACGATCCTGGTGACGGAGCAGGGCGACAACGCCGTTCGCGAGTACGATCGCGCCGGCGAGATCAGCTGGGAGTTCACCGACTTGAGCCGGCCGCTGGACGCGGATCGACTCCCGAACGGCAACACACTCATCACGGACCCGGGCAACTTCCGCGTGATCGAAGTCACTCCCCAGAAGAAGATCGTTTGGACCTTCGGTCGGAAAGAAGCCAAGAGCGCGAGCTTCAAACCGTACGACGCCGACCGACTCGCCAACGGCAACACGCTGATCGCCGACTATCTCGGCGAACGGGTGCTCGAGATCAACCCGGCAGGCAAGATCGTCTGGAACTATCGCGGAACCAAGTTCGTCTGCGACGCGGATCGGCTCGCAAACGGAAACACGTTGATCACCATGCGGCAGCCCCCACAGGTGCTGGAAGTCACACCAGCGCACACGATCGTCTGGAAACTCGGCAAACTCGCCCTTCCGTGGGACGCGGATCGCCTCCCAGACGGCACGACGATGGTCTCCGAGAACTTCGGCGTGCGCATCTACAACACCGAAGGGAAGCTCGTCCGTAAACTAGATGCCGAATGGGCCTCCGAAGCCAACGGCTACTAAGGGCCTGTCGCAGATGACGGAAAAAGTGACTCGGAGTCGTTTTTTCCGTCAGGACCGGGCGAGGAGCGCGCGCACGCCTTTGCGCAGGTCGGGCGGAATCTCCAGCGAGCGGAGCAGATCCCGCGCGTGGTCGGCGCCGGCTGTATTCCCATCGAGCTGCGCCTCGACGAGGTCGTAGACGGCGGAGATCGTGGGGCCATCCTCGCCCCAAATCCGCGCCAATCCATACCACCCGAGGACGGCTTCGCGGTTCCCGCGCTCGAGCTGGCGCTTGCCGCGACGGCGGGCACGGCTGCGAAGCGTTGCGACGTCCGGCGCGTGGCCGTCCACGCCGTAGGCGACCTCGAGCGCCCGCGTCGCGATCCCGATTTTCCGCGTCCAGGCGGCCTGATCGCCGTTGGGCACGTCATCGAGCTGCGCCAGCAATGCCTCGTGGGCGGCCTCCGGACACCCCGACGCAATCAGAAAGCCAGGCCAATCCGTGCGCACGCCACGCGCCACGACCGGCGCGACGACGGCAAGCGACGCCATGAGAAGCAGCACGAGCACCCCTTGCATCCAAGCCCCACGGCGAAGCCAGCGAGCCAGAAATGGCGGATCGCGACGAGCTCGCTCGAGAAACGTCACGCGGGTGTTGATGCTGGGGTGGAACAAACTCGAGTGATAGGCTGCAGGCGGACAACGCCGCACGACGCTGCGCAGAGGCTCGATCATGTCATCGACCGTCCCCACCAACTGCGAACCATAGTAGTCGGCTTCGTGTTCGTGCCGGTGACGCACAATCCGGAACAAGGGCACCAAGGCGAGTAGGATGACAACGAACGCCAGCAAGAACGCGTCCGCGTCTTCCCAGGCCAGCAGTCGCGCGACGCCCGACGTCGCCGCGCCCGCCGCACCGAGCGGCAACAGAATGAAGAACAGGATCAGCCGCGGCGTGTGCCAGCGCGTGACGTGCGCCAACTCGTGAGCGAACACCGCGCGCGTTTCGGCGACAGGAAAGTCCCGAAGCAGAAGGTCTGTGAACAGCACTCGACGCGTCGGTGTCAGCCCCAAAACGAGAGCGTTCGTCATCGACAGGCGGGTCGGCAGCTCGTCAATCCCGGCCACACGCACCCTCGCCGCCTGCACGAGTTCGCGCAGATCTCGTCGCAGCTCGCTACTCACGGGCCGCAGGCGAAACAAGACCTTGAGCCACAACGGAAGCGCCAGCATGGCGACTACGAGTCCTAGCCCACCGAGCAGCCAACGCGCAATCGAAAGTTCGAACAGGAGCGCTCGCGTATACGGAAAGGCGCTGAGCAGATCAAACCACCCCGCTAGGAATAACAGCAGTGGCAAGGCGAGCAGCGCCGCCCGAAGCTGACGGAACCCGCGGCTCAACCGATCCAGGAGCAAAAAGTCGCCGAGAACGGATAGACCACAGTAGAGGAGGTACGGCGCCACCGCGAACAGCGCGTAGAGCAGAAGACTCTGGCCGAAATGGAACTGAACGAAGACGTCCCAGCCCCCGAACCAAAGCAGGCCGACATAGACCAAGACCGGCCACGGCGAGCGGAGGGAATCAAGCGCGCGCCGGACAAGGCCCCGACTCGTGCGTCGCGTCTTCTGCGCGACGAGCTCCGCGAACGCGATCGCGCCATAGAGCAAGAGAAAGACCGACACCGACATCCCGAGCACAGCGAGGGCATTCGCCCCCTGCTGGGGCAACGCCGGCTCGTGCCAGCTCTCCATTGAGAGCAGAAGGATCCAGGCGACGAAGAAGCCAAGGGGAAAGAACACGTTCAGCTACCGCCCGCCGGGCTCGCGCACGGGGCCAAGGCCACGATCCACCTGGACCGCCTACTTCTTGTGCTTGGTCCCGCGCTCGTGCTCTTCGTCTTCGTGCTCTTCGTCATCATCGTCATCGCCATCATCGCCGTCGCTCTCGGAGTCCTTGCTCCGCGCAGCAGGACGCGACTTCGGCGCGGTCCCCGCGGCGGCCTTCTGGGGCTGAATCGAGCGACCATGCTTCCCCAGCAGCGCGGCAAAGCGCTTCCTGTCCTTACGCAGGTTCGCAAGATCTCGATCCGAAGCCAAGAGCATACTGGGAAGGTTCCTCGCATCGTTACCCGCCACCTTCAAAGCGACATCGAGGGCCTCGAACGCGGCATCGATCTTGTCGGCGAGCGCCAGCGAGCACGCCTTGTTGTAGTGGACGGTGGCCATCACGCCAGCAGGCTTCCCCTCGCCCGCCTGGATCGCTTTGTCGTACGCCGCGACGGCCTTTGCATACTGCTCGGCCTGCCAGTAAACCGAAGCGAGCGATCTCCAGGCTGCGAACTTCCCCCCGTCCTTCTTGGTGGCCGCGACCTTGGATGCGATGAGACGCTCGAGTTGATCGGGCTTTCCAAACTGCGACAACACGATCGCCGCGTTCGCTCGCACCGCTTCATCCTCGAAATCGTCGGTGGCGAGTTCGCTGAGCCGCTCCGTCTGATCCTCGGAGAGAGTGGTCGCCACATCGCCGATCGCGCGCACCATATCCGCCCGTAACGGATCGGTCACGCCCTGGGGCGGATCCTCGACGACTCCGAGGAGAAGACTCGAAGCATCGCTACCAGACGTGCGCAACGCCGCGAACTGTCCCTTGAAGCGGGCACCACCCCGAATGCGGGCAATGACAGCACCGATCAGCTGGCGCTTGCGCGTCTGCGTGAGCCGCCGGGCGAACCTGGCGATCACGGCCTTCGAGGCGGCGCTCGCCGCGAAGCGTTCCGCGTCCTCGGCCTTACCCGAGAGCAAGGCAGTTGCGAGCAGCGTCGATGCGGCCTGGGCCGCTTCCTTGTCGGGCTTCGCGGTCCCTCTCGCCTGCGTGCGCATCGCCTTGACCTTGCCATCGAGCGAAGCCAAGAAGCCGACGAACGGGGTCCATCCCCCGAAGCCCGCCAACGCCGGTTGGCGACTCTTGGCGTCCTTTCCGCACAGGATCTCGACATACGCGAGCTTTGCGCTAGCCAGCGCCTTCTGCGAATCAACCGCCTTCGCCGCGGCGGGCTTCGACGCCGGAACCTCGGTACCCTGAGCAACGACGGTGGCAACAGGTGCGGAGATGGCTGCGACACCAAGAAGAACAACGGTCCGACAACAACTAAACATGATTTCCTCGCTCGATCGAGACTGAAGCGGTGGGACGGAATGACGGATCATACAGCACGCCCGCATCTCGATTCAGGCAGATGGGTCATTCTCCCTTATCCCGCGCCGGCTGTCCCCCGCCGGCGAACCGTATCGATATGTGCCCGTGAACACCAGACGACAAGTTCCGCGCATGTGCACAGCGCCTGTCTTGGCCCAGGCGATCCCGAGGTCTCCGCCGCGAAGTTCTACGCGCGTCCGCGTGCCGCGTCCGACATAGCCGAGCGCGACGGCCGCGACCGCGACAGCACAGGCGCCCGAGCCGCAACCCAGAGTCTCGCCCGCGCCACGTTCCCAGGTCCGCTGTCGCAGGGAATCGCCACGGACCTCCACGAACTCCACGTTGACGCGGTCCGGAAACATCCGCGCAGTCTCGAGAGGTGGCCCCACATCCGACAGATGCATCAGGTCCACATCGTCGACGAACACGACGAGATGCGGATTTCCCATCGAGAGCACCAGCCCCCGCGTCGGCGCGCCATAAAGTTGGATCTCGACCTCGGCGGGACGCTCGTCTCCCGGAGCGACACGGAGGGCACTTCCTGGCTGACATGGGACCGTCTCGAGTCCGAAGGACGGCGCCCCCATGTCAACATCGACCTCGACGACTTCGCCATGCCGGCGCGTGAGACGCGCCTGGCGAACGCCAACGTCCGTCTCGAGAGCAACAGCCGCTTGATCGCGGAGCCGCCCATCACCGAGGTACTTCGCGATGCAGCGTAGCGCATTGCCACACATGGCACCGCGGGATCCGTCCGCGTTGAACATGTGCATTCGCGCATCCGCACGATCCGAACTGCCAATCAAGACGAGACCATCGCTGCCGACACCGAAGTGCCGATCGCTCACCTCGACCGCGAGCCTGGACGCATCGGAATCCATCAGTTCCGCCAGTGCCAAGGGCATCGCGCAGAGGTCGACGTAGACATAGTCGTTCCCACAGCCTTCGAACTTGGCGAATGGGATCTCGACGACGTGCAACCCTCGCGTCATGCGGTGCGGCGACCTGCGGCGCGAGGGTCATGCATGGTCACGAACCGGCCCAATCTCATAGGAATCCCCCTCCACCGGAACAACGAGATCTCCGAACCCCACCTCCGCAAGTCGATCGCGCAGGGCAAAGGCGGCGTTCTCGTCACCGTGAACCAGGAACGTCCGCTTCACCCGGCCAGCCAAGTGCCGCAGGCTTTCGAGCAACTCGCTGTAGTCCGCATGCGCAGAAAGGCCGTTCATCACGCACACGTTGCACCGTACGCGGAACTCCTCACCAAAGATCTTCACGCTCTTCTCGCCGCGCAAGAGCCTGCGCCCCAGCGTATGCTGCGCCTGGTAGCCAACGATCAAGACGCAGTCTTCTTCGTGACTGATGCTACGTCGCAAGTGATGCAGGATCCGCCCACTCTCCATCATGCCCGACGCCGAAATGATGATGCACGGCTGATCGAAGTCATTCAGCGCCTTGCTCTCCGCTACGTCCTGCGTGTAGCGGATTCCATCGAAGTAGAACGGGTCCTGCCCGCGTTCGAGCATTCGGCGTGCCTGGCCGTCGAAGACTTCGGGATGATTGGCCGCCACGCTCGTCGCCCGTTGAGCCAACGGTGAGTCGACGAAGATCGGCAAACGCGGGATCTCGTGCCGGGCTCGGAGGCGTCCCAACGCGAAGATGAGATTCTGCGTTCGGCCAACGGCGAATGCCGGAATCAACAGTCGACCGCCGTCGCGATTCTCCGCTTCGACGAGTTGCTTGAGTTCATCCTCGATCGGCCGGTGCTCGAGATGCAACCGGTCGCCGTAGGTCGACTCGGTGATCAGATAGTCGACCGACGGCATCCTCGCCGGGTCCCGGAGGATGGGCATCCCCTTGCGACCATGATCGCCGGTAAACCCGACTGTGACCGTCCTCGCACCAGTGCGCAGGTAGAGGACGACCATCGCCGACCCAAGGATGTGACCGGCATCGATCAACTTGAAGCTGATCCGCTCGGAGAGTGCCGTGCGCTGCCGGTACGGCACGCGAGCAAGCCTCGGCGAGACGGCCTCCGAGTCCTGCGCCAGGTACACCGGATGGACCAACTTGTCGTTGGGGCGGCGCTTCTTGTTCAGGTAGCGAGCGTCAGCCTCTTGAATGTAGGCAGAGTCGGCAAGCAAGATCTCCGTCAGATCGGCGGTCGCCGGCGTGCACCAAACCTTGCCGCGGTAGCCATCGCGCACGAGCACGGGCAGGCTTCCCGAATGGTCGATGTGGGCATGCGACAGGATCACGTGGTCAATCGACGACGGATCGAACGGCAGCTTACGATTCCCCGCGTCGGCGCTACGGCGACTGCCTTGGAGCATCCCACAGTCGAGCAGAACGCGCTCGCCCTCCCACTCGAGGAGGTGCTTGCTGCCCGTGACGTTGCGCACGGCTCCATAGAAACGCAGGCTGTTGGCCACTCGACTTCTCCCCGCCTATCGCTCGACGGTCACCGTCCGCGTCTGAATCG
>CAYSWE010000276.1:0-6681 GCA_964434515.1 uncultured Phycisphaerales bacterium
CGGGGGTCCAAGGGATGGATCGTTGCGTTGCGGTGGTGGAAGCAGAACGGTTTGAACGTTGGGCTCTCCTTGTTGTGGCACTTGTGGCACGTCTCAACGTCGGGCTTGATGACGATTTCGTCCGCCGGAATCTGCACGAACTTCGTGACGTCCGCTTCGCCCTTGGATGCCTCGGCGAAACGCTTCTTGAAGTGTCGCTCGCCCGGTCCATGGCAGCTTTCGCACTGCACGCCCTGCTGCTTCTTGAAGCTGCGTTTGAACTTCTTCTTCTTGGCACCATAGCCCGTGACGTGGCACTTGAGGCACTTCGGGCTCTTCTGGGGCCTGTCGACGCCGCGCTTGGCCCCGAGCTCCTTGGCCTTGTCGCTGGCCAGGGTCTTCCAGGCCTTGGCGTGGGGGCCCGCTTCCCACTTCTGGAACGCTTCACCGTTTTCCTTGGCCTTGTGGCAGTTCTTGCAGGCAGCGGCGCCGATGTAGCGGTTCTTCGCCATTGGGCTGCGGGTCGAGAGTGGCGGGCGCGGTGGCTCCGCGGCCGAGAAGAAGGCGGGGAGCAAGAGCACTCCGCCGGCAAGCCAGGGGGCTATACGAAAGTTTGACATTGTCATCTCGGGGTTGAGCGCAGGATGCGCGTGAAGGCCAGGTTTGATGGCCAGGAATGCCGTCGCGGCAGCAAGAGTGAGGCCATGGCTCGTCGAAGATGGGCGGAGAGCAGGACACGTGGCGGCTGGGCGGCATGCCCGCCACGCCAAGCGGGCTGCTTTGGGCGAGTCGGCCACGGGACTCTCGGTTTTGCGATGACAGTGCCATGACAATTGCCCGTCAGTCGCAGGGCCGAGAATTGCCGCGGGCTTGCGTTGTGGCAAGACACGGCTAGAGGACGTGTCTTGCCGCGAAGCCCGCACGAATGTCGTATTCGTGGGTCCGCCGGAAACGCCTGGCATGACCGTTGCGAAGTGGCTGTCCGGCGTGCGCAACCTGAAGTTCCGCAGGCCGAGCCAAAAACTTCGTCTCCCAGGCGGATATCCAGTGAGCCTTCTCCTCGGCGTTGTCTGCGTTTGTTTTCTCCAGGCTCCCGTTCAGCCGAACAGGCAAAACGAGACCGTTGTGCCTGAGCCCGTCCGCTTGAAGCCCGCCCAGGAAGGCGAAGCCGAGAGTGTAAACGACGAGACTTCGGAGTTGTCTGAACAAGACGACGTCAAGCGATCTGTCGCGCGGGAGTTCACGGGTCCGCTGGGTTTGCCGTACGGCATCCGCGGCCGTGTGAATCTCAAGTACGTCGGTCGTTGGACCGAAGGCGCGCACGATAACGATCTCTACGTTCACAGCAGCGTCGACTTCGGAGACTCTTCGCGACATCTCTTGTCAGGGCATGTCTCTGGACGCGCTGCGCTTGACATGGATCGCAACCGGCGGCCCAACCACCCGTTTCGATCCATCGACGATACCTACAGCAAGGACGTCACAGGCCGGCTCTACTCGGCCTACGTAGACCTCAATGACGTCGACGGGAACCCGGTCCGAGACGTGTTCGAACGTGTCCGTGTGGGCCGGCAGATCCTCTACGACACTCCAGAGACCTTGTTCTTCGATGGCGTGTCGCTCCGAAGTCCGTCGCTCGAGGAGGCCCTCGACTTGAGACTCATGGCTTTCGTTGGTGTTCCGAATCACATCTTCGAATCGTCTTCCTCGCAGGACTTGACGGTGGGTGCCGCGGCTGAGGTCATGCCATGGCGCGGCGGTCAGTTCCGCTTCGACTATATGCACGTGACCGACGCCTATTTGGGCCAGACGGCCCTTGATGACCTCTATGGGCTCTCCGGGTCGCAGCGTTTCGGCGACCTATTCCTGGCGGCGCACATGAACTTTGTGGAGTCCGACGCTCGGGACTTCGGTGTCCAGGCCGTCTTCAACCTGCCGGACTCGGGTTTTAGCGTCACTGCTCGGTACGACGGCCTACTGAGTGACCAGAAGCGGAACTCGATCGACTTCGACTTCTTCACGCCGGTTCAGGCGACCTACTTCTCCTATCACCAATACTCTCTGTTCGCTCACAAGGGTTTCGGCGACCAGGTATTCGTCGACGGTGGAGTCCAGCGCCGCGTCCTGCAGCAGGATCGTAACGAAGGCCTATTCAACCACGAGTTCACCCGCTACTACTTGACACCGGGCATCAGCGCGTGGCCGCTTGAAGGGTCCACGCTATCGCTATCCGCCGAGTTCTGGGATTCTGGTGGCGACCGTTTCACCGCATTTGGCGGCGACCTGACCCATGAGTTTGACGAACAGCTGTCCGCAACGCTGGGGACCATGTTTCAGCTCTTCCGCTATGACGTACTCGTCGACCAAGAGCGGCAAGACGTCCAGGTGAGCTACGCGAGAGTCGACTTCCACGTGAGCGAATCGTGTCGTGTCCGCGCGGCATTCGAGTACGAGGACGGCGACATGGACGACTTTGCCAAGCTGACGATTGGCCTGAGGTTCGATTTCTAATCATGAATCCTGTGAACACAATCAGAGGCGCTCTGCGGCGGCCAAACCGCTTCGCTTGGATGATTCTCGTCGGGGGCAGCCTACTCACGGTCTTTGTGGCATGTCAGGCCATCACCGGTTTGTTCCTGACTGGAGACTCGGGACCCGTGTTTCCTCACCTGCCGCACAACGAAGAGGGCATGGATTGCACCGATTGCCACGCGACCGCCGAGGACGGTGTGCTCGCTGGGATGCCGCAGTCCGCCAAGGGCTGCATGCTGTGTCACAAGGATATCGATGGCGACAAGCCCGAGGATCGGCGTGTCGCTGCCTTCGTGGTCGATGGAGTCCCGGTATGGTTGGCGCGACCCAACCCCTACGCTGGCGAGGTCCAGTTCAATCACGGTGCACACGCCGAGGCCGAACTGGATTGCGAGGCCTGCCACGCTCCCGAGACCGACGGGACTGGCCGGGAGCTGCGCCTCGCCGGTGGCAAGCGGCGTTGCGTGGAGTGCCACGCTGAAACGGAGCGCGGCAACGATTGTTCCGTTTGCCACAAGGTGTTGCGTAAGGATTCCGAGCCTCCAGACCATGGTGGCTCGTGGATTCGCCTGCATGGAATCCATTCGCGAGAACGGATTCAGGGGCTAGGGCAGACTGGATGTGTGCAGTGCCACCAGGAGAGTTCCTGCACGCAGTGCCACCAAGAACAGCAGCCGGCAAGTCATACCAACTTCTGGCGCGTCCGTGGGCACGGGCTCACCGCTGCTATGGATCGGACTAACTGTGCGACCTGTCATAGGACGGACTTCTGTGTGCGCTGCCACAACGATACGCAACCCATGTCACATCGCGGTGGCTTCGCGGCTCCAACGAACCGGCACTGCGCCAGTTGTCACCTGCCAGCCAGGGGGCTCGGTTGCGCTACATGTCACGCGAACTTCCCGGCCCATGTGGATGGGCCGATGATGCCAGCCAATGCACCGCACGTGACGGCGAGTTCACCGGTGGACTGCCTGTCCTGCCACTTGGCCCTCCGGCATCCGAATCCAGGCGGCGATTGCCGCACGTGCCACAAATGATTGAGAACAAGACTAGCTCCGCAGTGAGAGAGGAAGAACCAATGAGAAGCTTCGTCAGACCGTACCCAAGTGGGCCCCAGGTCGGCGGTCGCGTTAGCGGCCTGCGAGCCGGCATCCTGTTCGGTGTCGGGTGTGGCTGCCTGCTTGTCGCCGCGTCGTGCGACAACAACAACAACGATAGTTCGCCGTCGAGTTCCATATTCCGAGATGTGGGCGGGACTGTCCTTACGAGTTGGTCCAAGGCTGTCTCTGGCGCTAGGGTCTACCTCGTGCCTGCGGACAAGATCCCGACGACGCCCATTCGAGCGGCCGATGTGCTCTCGGGGGCTGCGGCTGGCTATGACGAGCCGCTCGAGGACTTGATCCGGAGCACGTTGGCCGGGGCCTTCCCGCAGGCGAAGACGGACGCGGACGGGAAGTTCAGCATCAAGAACCTCGATACGGGAAAGAACTACTTCCCGTTTGTCGAGGTGTCGAGCGCGACCCCTGCGGGCTTATACCCAGGTGGTAGCATGTCACGCATCGTGCGGACTGGGGCCGCATTGGACGACATGAGTATCCAGGTCACGGGTCATCCGAGCAACTCGGCGACTTACATCGGCACCTCGGCATGTCTGACCTGCCACCCGGACTTCGCGTCGCAGAAGACGCATGCGCACAGGCTGGGCTTCCGCAAGGCGGGTGTGACGTCGGCGCTGCAGGATCTCTCGAGGCACCCGGGATTCGACGGTGGGATCAAGTTCTTCAAGGAGGCGACGACAGCCAACTTCAAGACGAATGCGACGTCGCTTTGGTTCTATAGCTACACGCCGTCGCGGGGATTCGACAAGTTCATCGTTGCCCAGACAGCCCAGGCCGGGTCGGAGGTCCGAGTCTACTTGTGGAAGGATACCGCCGACAACAAGTACAAGATCACGATGGAGAACCTCGTGAACGCGGAAGTGGACCGGACGTTCGTAGTCGAGCTGACCTACGGCGGCGCGGTCTTCAAGCAGCGCTACATGCTGCAGGTTCCGGGTGCAGCGTATGCGGGTCGATACCCGTTCCTGCAGTATCAACACCAAGGGAAGGACGAGTATTACGATCGCACGCGCAAGCAATGGCGTGATTACCACATGGACCTGTTCTGGAACGGCACGACCAAAATGTTCAAGGATCCTCCGAAGACCAAGAACATCGAGGCCAACTGCATGGCCTGCCACGTGACCGGTTATCGCTACTTCACGAACACGGCGACTGGGGAGCGCCTGTGCGACGGTGTCGATGATCCTGCCGGGGCCTTCGATATCGACGGCGACGGCAAAATGGACGAGGTCAACACGGGCTGTGAAATGTGCCATGGCCCGGGTAGCGAGCACCGAGCGGGTAAGACGCCGGAGTTTATCGTGAAACCGCAGGATCTCTCGCCGGGCCGGGAAGCGCAGATCTGCGGGCGTTGCCACAACCGCGTCGAGGGCAACGATGATCGGAAAAATGACCAACCGCTGAACGCGCTTGGCCAGATGGCGCCTCCTGGCACGAGCCGTGACGTTTTCTTGACGCAGTACACGAGCCGCAAGGGACCGAGCCTGGGTGCCTTCTGGCCCGACGAAGAACACAGCAAGAGCCACCACCAGCAGTATCCGGACTTCGTCAAGAGCAAGCACTACCGGAACGGTCGTCGACTCGTCGTCTGCTCGGATTGCCACAACCTGCACGGGAAGGGCGGTTACAACGGCAACCTCCCGGCAGACCCGACGAACGGCAAGCTGTGCGAGCAGTGTCACGTGCTCGAAGACACCGGTGACCACCTGCTCAAATACGCGGGATCGCGGAAGTCGGCCAACTCGACGTCCTGCACGGACTGCCACTACTACAAGATCGCGAAGTCCGGAGCCGGTCGCAGAGGCAAGCTCATCGGAACGCCGACCGGAGCACAGTCCGATGCCGAGATCACCTACTGGATCAACGACATCAGCTCGCACCAGACCGCAATCCCACACAAATCGAACATCGGCACGCGCGGACGGACCCCGGGCAAGGCGATGCCCGTGCCGTGGGTCAACGGTTGCGCTACCTGCCACGACGCGCGCTTCCTGAAGTTCCAGTAGACCGCGGGGAGCGGTCGCGCCGATGCCCGCGGGCCGAGGGCGCTTGAGCGGCCCAGTGGTCGAACGCATGGGCGTTCCGGAAACCTGACCGCGGATGTTTCTAAGAGCCTGGCCGGCCGGGGAAGCACGTCACCGAGTTCCGGTGTCCAACGTGATGCCGATCTCGTTAGCCACCGGCGTCCAGATGTCGACGTCCTCGGCTTCGGTCTCGATGGACACGATCAGCGCGTAGCTTGCTCCCTTCTCACTTCGATCGCGCTTGGGCTGCTCCTTCCACCAGCCGCTGACCGGGTAGACGCCGACAGCGCCGCGCTCCGCCAGGTCCGCGGCGAGCCCCTGCAGAAAATCGGAGTGAATCGAGCCGCGATTCCTCGCTTGTTCCCCGAGATACCACGCGGCAGCGGTGCTCCCACCGGCAGGCTTCGTCTCGTCCTCTTCGAGCGCTTGCTTGTTCAGGTGTTTGCGAAACTCCTCAACCGATTCGGTTGGGCCCTTTACATCGACACGGAGTCCATGCGATGCGTATCGATGACGCTTGGTCCAGCCGCGTCGGCCAGGGTTGGGCTCAATGAAGTATGAGAGTGTTACCCGCAGTCGCACTGGTTGTTCGCCGAGGCTCTGCAGTACATCCTTCGGCCAGGGCAGCTCGAAGACGTGCATCTCCCCCAGCTTCTTCTTGATGAACGGCTTGATCGTCCCTTGAGCAATGAGCGTCAGCGAGTCGCCCGCGCTGCGCAGAGCACGGTCGAGCCGGGGAACCCCGAACCCGCAGCGTCGCACCAGCTGCTCGCGCTCACGCTTGCCAGATGCCTCCTGGAAATGAGCGCGCATTGACCGAGTCCACTCTGCGGAGTGGACTATCAAGCCGCGAACGGCCTCCGGACCGAGTCGAGAGTATTCGGCGGAGATCACTGCCGCCATCCGCGCCGCCTTGGGCGGTGGCTGTCGTGTCTCACGCTTTCTGAGCGGCCCATCTCACGCTTCATGGCACGGATCTCACGATCTCACGGCCCCTCAGACCTGATGACAGAAAAGTCGCT
>CAYSWE010000277.1:0-6670 GCA_964434515.1 uncultured Phycisphaerales bacterium
CCAGACGATCCACGCGATGGCGCAGGAGGGGCGCCGCTATGCGGGCGTGCTTTATGCTGGGCTCATGATCACCACGCTCGGGCCACGTTTGCTCGAGATCAACTGCCGGTTCGGTGATCCCGAGACGCAGCCGCTCATGCTGCGGCTGGAGTCGGATCTTCTGCCGATTCTCGATGCCGCAGCCCGCGGCAAGCTGGATTCGCTGCCGGCCAGACCGAAGTGGGATGCACGGCCAGCGGCGTGCGTCGTTGCCGTGGCCGACGACTACCCCGGAGAGTATCGCAGCGGCCAACGGATCACGGGGCTCGATGAGTTCCTCGGTCAGAAGGACCTCGTTGTCTTTCACAATGGCACCGAGCGTAGGCCGGACGGCATCTTCCAGACCAGCGGCGGCCGCGTGTTGTCGGTGACAGCCAAGGCCAAGACCGTGCGTGCAGCCGTGGATCGTTGTTATGATGCCCTCGAGCGCATCCACTTCGACGGGATGCGTTATCGGCGAGACATAGGCAAACGTTAGAGGGCGGCATGGTCGAGCAGCGTGTTCATGAAGAACTGAAGACCGTGAAGGCCTACTTCAAGACCGCCGGCATGCGCTGGACCGGGCAGCGCGAGCAGATCGTCGAGCAGGCGTTTTTGTCGCACGAGCACTTTCGTGCCGAGGACCTGCTCGAGATGTTGCGCCAGCGGGTGTCCGACTCGCAGGTGCACTTGGCGACGGTCTATCGGACGCTGCAAGTCCTCGAAGAGGGCGGCTTCATCGAGGGCCTCGACGTCGGCCACGGTGGCCGCTTATTCGAGCACACCCTCGGTCACGAGCATCACGACCACGTGATCTGCACCGATTGTGGTCGCATCGCTGAGTTTCACGACGAGGCAATGGAGCAGCTCAAAGCCCGCGCCGCCAAGCGCCTAGGCTTCGAAATGCAGCACCACTCCCTAAGGATCTTCGGCAGCTGCGACACGCTGCGAACCGCAGGCCACTGCGAGCATCAAGACCGAAAAAACGTGTCGTAGTCGTTTTTTCGGCCGTCGCTTTGTCGGCCGAACTGCTACGACACACCACTACTGGTAGACGAAGCGGACCGGAGTGGTCTTGTTCGCGGCGATCTCGATGCTCGTTGCGGCGCTGGCGGCTGTTAGGTCGACGCGGACCGCGCAGCGCTCGGGGACGATGGTTGCCGGACCGATCTTCCTCGTGCCGCGTTTCGGCTGAACGCTCAGTGTCCCGGCGCCATCGTTGCGCACGAGGATGTTTCGTTGGGACGCCAACTTGCGGATCGACACCGGCGCCGCCGTCGTGGCCGCCCCGGCTCGGAAGCCAGCCGGGACCAGCTTGGGACGGAAGCTCATTAGGGTGGAGAGTCGAACCCCCTGGGTTCTCGAGATCGCCGCGGCCTGGGCGCTGAAGTTCGGAAGATTCGCGACCACACCGCGCAACGGGTTGTTCGCTGCGCCGAGGTTCAGGCTGAGACTCGCCGTCCCGCTGCTGATCGGCCCCATGACCTGCGGTCCGAGCGCGAACAGCGGGTCGAGCACGTCCAGGTATAGCCTGCCGAACGGCGTCGGCACCCCGGTCGGGAATGTCGTCGTCGACCAGAACAGGACGGCGACGCCGCCATTCCAGGCCGAGCCCGCCGCGAGGGTCCAACGGTAGTTGTCGTTGCGTGGCGGCGATCCCGCCCCGGTGTCGTTGAAGTCGGGATCGATGCGGGCATAACCCGGATTGGGGTTGACGCATCTCGGCGCATTGTAAATGGCGTTGTCGGAGTAGCCATTCAGGACGACTTCGGCGAATTGGGTCTCCAGTCGCCAGGCCCGGTTCATGACGGCCGGCGTCGGCGCGTTGGCAACCGTCGACCATGCGTGTCGTTCGACGATCTGCTGACTCGGCGAGCCGTCCGTCCGCGGGATCTCCCGGTGCCTCGAGTTGTTGAAGCAGAGCAAGGTCGAGTTGAACGGGGCGGACTGTGACATGTGGACGCTCAGCAATCCTGAGCCCGCAGTCGTCGGCAGGAACTGCCACACATGATGCCATTGCTCGAGCCGGTGGTTGATCAAGTGCGGCGTTCGCGCCAACTGCGTGTGCGTTACGAGAAACGCACCGGGGCCTGGCAACTGCAGGTTCGTGGCGTAGGTCCGCATTCCGGCATAGTCGGGTTCGCCGCGCGCGTTGAGCAAGGTCGTGCCCACGTTCCAGCGTTCGCGCCCGCGCGGTGCCTGGCTCTGCACGACGTAGCGGCTCCGCGTCAAGGTCTGAAGTCCGGCCGAGTTGCCGTAGGCAAAGGCTTGCGAGACGAATCCTGGACCTGCGCCATTGGCGCCGCGGGATGTGAACTCGGTCGTGCGGTCGTAGCTCTCCGCTGGGTTGAAGGTCGTGGTCTGTGCCAGGAGGGAGGAAGAAAGCGCCACCGCGATCGCGGCAAGGCAGCTCATTTGCATGAGGGTCTCCGTTGGAGGATGGAGCCGCACCGTTCGACGCACGCAATGCGTGAACGGGTCGAGCATCAGGCAGGATGGGAACGACTCCGAGAGTGACCGGGCTGAGGGAGAGCCGACCACGGTGCAGAACCGACTGTATCGCAGCGCCGGTCCTCGGTCAATCCTGTCCGACGGGGGAGGACCCAACGTCGGCGAGATCCACGCGCTCGAACTTTGCCTGGAAGTGCCGCAACACCGGCGGAGCCGCGGCAATGCGAACACCACGCACGTCCTCGCGGCGTTCCCAGACGCGCACAACGATCTCGATGACGTAGTCCATATGACTCTGGGTATAGGTCCGTCGCGGGATCGCAAGCCGGACCAACTCGTGCTCAGCTGGGATCTCCTCGCCGGTCACCGGATCGTGGTGCGCAAGCATTACGCTGCCGATCTCGCAGCTACGAATGCCGCCCTCGAGATAGAGTTCGATCGCGAGTGCTTGTCCGGGGTAGTCGGACCACGACAGGTGCTGCAAGAAGCGCGCGGCGTCGAGGAACACCGCGTGGCCACCGGCTGGTTGCACGACCGGAACTCCCGCCGCCGCCAGGCGCTCGACGACGTAGCGCGTGCTCGCGATCCGATAGGCGAGGTAGTCTTCGTGTAGGACTTCTTCGAGACCCTGCGCCACGGCGTCGAGATCCCGGCCGGCCATCCCGCCGTAGGTCGGGAACCCTTCGGTGACGACCAGCCGCTGGCGCAGCTTCTGGGCGAGCGCTGGGTCGCGCAGCGCGAGGAAGCCACCGATGTTGGCCAGGCCGTCCTTCTTGGCGCTCATGGTGCACGCATCCGCGAGATCGAACATCGTGCGCGCGACCCAGCGCGCGCTGCGCCCGGCGAGCTCGGGCGAACGTTCGCGGACCAGGTAGGCGTTCTCTGCGAAGCGGCAGGCATCGAGGCAGAGCGACACGTTCTCCTTGCGGCAAATCTCATGCACGGCCCGGAGATTGTCGAGGCTCACCGGTTGGCCCCCGCCGGCGTTGTTGGTGATCGTCACCATGACCAGGGCGACGTTGCCGCGATGCTCGGCCAAGGCGCGTTCGAGTCGCCCGAGGTCCATGTTTCCTTTGAACGGAAACGAGTCCTGCGTGTCCGCGCTTTCGCGGCACGGCAGATCGAGTGCCGTGCCGCCTGCGTCCTCGATGTTGGCGCGCGTGGTGTCGAAGTGGGTGTTGTTGAGTACCACCTGGCCCGGCTGCACGATCGTCTGAAACAGCAAGTGCTCCGCTGCGCGACCCTGGTGTGTCGGGATCACGTGCTCGAAGCCCGTCGTATCGCGCACCGCGGCTTCAAAACGCAGGAAGCTCGGCGAGCCGGCGTAGGACTCGTCGCCAAGCATGACGGCAGCCCACTGCGCACTGCTCATCGCGCCCGTCCCGCTGTCGGTCAAGAGGTCGATCATCACGTCGTCGGAGTGCACCAGGAACAGGTTGTTTTGTGCGCGACTGAGATTCGCTACACGCTGCTCGCGGGTCGTGACCTCGATCGGCTCGACACTCTTGATGCGGAACGGTTCGATGATTGGGAGGCGACGTTCGACTTGCTGGGGATGGGGCATTGGGATCAACGGGCTAGCGTGGCAAGAGTGACGGAGGCGAAGGTTGCCCGGACGGTTTCGTCCACTTCCTGGAACAGCTGCTTCAAGCGGCAGGACGGCTGGCGGTCGCCGGGGCAGTCGGCGCCGGGCATTTCGCGCAGCATGCAGGTGTCGGGCGGCGGCGTGGGTTCGAACAGGTCGATGAGGTCTTGCACGGTGATGGTCGTCGGGCTTGCGACCAGACGGTAGCCACCGCCGACGCCACGGGATCCCCGCGCGACGCCCGAGCGCACGAGTTGTTGCAACACCTTGGCCACCACGTTCTCGGGGATCTCGTAGCGCGCAGCGATCTGAGCTGTCGTGACTGGGCGTCCGTCGGCCAGCGTCATCTCCAGTGCTGCGTGTAGCGCGTAGCGTGTGCTCTTGTTGAGATTCACGGCGTCAGATCGCGACCTCTTCGCGGCGTCGATGCTCTTCACAGTCGAGATCGAGGCAGAAGCGCGCCGCGGGCTGGAAGCCTTCGTGGTGGAAGAACGCCATCATCTGCTGGTCGTTCCAGCTGACCTCGGTCTGGATTCTACGCACTCCGAGGCCGAGTAGATTCGTGCGCAACTGTCGCAGGAGCGCATGCGCCACGCCGCGACCGCGGAACGCGGGGTCCACGCCAAGCACTTCGAGCACAGCCGAGGGAGCGGTCATGCCAAACTCGCCGTAGAACACGCGGGCGATGAGGAACCCGGTGAACAGCTTGTCGATCTCGGCTGCGAGCGAGACCTCGATCCCGGTCTCCTGCATGGCCATGTCGAGCTTCAGCTTGAAATACTCGTCGCGGCGGCGCCCGATGATCTTGGCATCGAGTGCGATCACCGGATCGAGGTCCGTGGCGCGGAGGCGGCGCACATACACCGTTTCGGTTTCGAGTGAGGGGTCGTCGTGCATGCTGGGTCTTCCTTTGGCGCTAGGCCATGAGTTGGCCGCCGTCCACGCGCAGCACTTGGCCGGTTACGTGACGCGACAGATGGGAACAGAGAAACAAGACCGCCGCCGCGACGTCTTCGGGCCGCCCGGGATGCCCGAGGACCGTTTCGGCGATCGCTGCGTCCGTGACGGCGGGGGGAAGAGCTGCGGTCATCTTCGTGGTGATCAAGCCAGGGGCCACGACGTTGACGCGAACTCCGTCGCGGCCGAGGTCGCGCGCGGCGGAGCGCGCGAGGCCGATGAGTCCGGCCTTGCTGGCCGCGTAGTTCGTTTGCCCGAGCTTGCCACGCTCACCGTTGATCGACGAGATCAGCACGGCGGCGCCACGCTCGGACGCGCGCAAGTGAGGTGACGCGGCCTTGAGCAGGTGAAACGCCGCACTGAGATTCACGCGCATCACGGCGTCCCAGTCTTCGTTCGACATCTTCCACAGGATTCCGTCGCGCGTAATGCCGGCGCAGTGCACGACGACATCGAGACCGCCACGCTCGGCGGCGACGCGCTCGACGACGCTGCGGAGACTCGCCGGATCGCCGACATCGCAGTGCACGCGGTCGGGCGCCGTGTCCGAAGTGTGCCCGAGATCGGCCGAGACCACGTCGGCACCGGCCGCGGTCAAGATCGCGACGATGGCCGCGCCGATGCCGCCGGCGCCACCGGTGACCAACGCCACCGCGCCATCGAGGCTCGTGCCAAGGGTTGCAGTCATCGCGGTTCGGCTTCGATCGATACGCCGAGCTTGGCGAGCTTGCGCGCGCGGAAGGCACCCCAGAGCGCCGCGCCGATCGCTCCGGCGAGGATCGAGTGCTCGTGGACACGCAGTTGCATCGGGCTTCCCGATTCTTCTGCCTGCTCGCGCAGCGCCGCGACCAGGCCCACGTCCGCGGCGAGCCCGCCGGTGACCAGCGCGACGCCTTCGGCGCCGGCCGCGCGCAGCAGTTTGACGAACCGGCCTGCCATCGACAGGTGGATGCCTTTGAGGATGTTCGCCGTGGAGATCCCGCGCGACACCATGTTGATGACGTCGGTTTCTGCGAGCACGGCGCAGATCGAGCTGCACACCTCGGGCGCATCGGCTTCGAGCGAGCGTGGGCCGATTTCGGCCATGGTCACGCCTAGGTAGCGGCTGATGTTCTCGAGGAACTGGCCCGAACCGGACGCGCACTGACTCGTCATGCGATAGCCGAGCACCTTGGCACGATGGTCCATGAGAATGGCGCGTGCGTGCAGTGCGCCGACGTCCACACAGGCGCGAGCCTCGGAGTCGAGAAACAGGGCGCCGCGTGCGTGCGTTGTCATCCCGTAGAAGTGGCCCGTACGGAAAGCAACGTTCTCGCCCTCGCCGGTCGTAGCGATGTAGTCGACCTGGTCGCGCCGCAGGTGCGCTTTGGCGAGAGCATCGTCGAAGGCACGCTGCACGACCTCGGCCGGTTCTCGGCGGCGGATTCGCTCCGCTTGGCCAGCCAGGAGATGAGCGCGCTCAGCCCCGCGGCCAGACACCGGTTTGCGGTGGTGTACCGCCGCGCGTTCATCGACCGCATGGTGAGGATCCTACAAGAAGGGATCGAACGAGGAGAACTGCGGCCCATCAATCCCCGCCTGGCCACGTGGATGCTTCTGGGGATGGCGTACCCTTTCCTGTACCCGGTCCACCAGGCGGAAATGGGCGATCCCCAACAG
>CAYSWE010000278.1:0-6655 GCA_964434515.1 uncultured Phycisphaerales bacterium
CTCCTGCCGGCACCTCTCATCAGTCGCTTCGAGCTACGCGAGCGTCTGGAGTTCTCCTCGACAGCCTTCCGGTACGCGGCCGACATGTCGATCGCTACCCACTCGATCTGCTCACACACCGTGGAACCGACTTCCTCGAAGAAGCCGGATAGCGTTGCGGCGGATTTCCCTTCCTTGCCCCAGATGATCAGGCCACTCTCAAGGTCGGTGACGAGGGTCAAGTAGCGGTGTGAACCGAAGTCCAGGTGGCGCCAGCGTCGACTTCTCCCGTCTTCCTTGGTCGTAGAGCGGGCACTTGTGTCCGCACTCGCCACAGCGGTGTACGCCGCGCACAGCGACGCCGACGATCAGGTCCCCCGATTCGTCAACCTCCACCTTTTGCACGGAGAGGAGGCGGTAAGGAAGCAGGGCTCGGACTAGACTGGTGTCGCGCATCGGTGATCGTCTCATCCCAGAAATGCCCCCTCGCAACGCTAGATCGCTGCTATCGCGCGATCCAGCCCCGAGGCGACCCACAGAAGCGGCAGGAGCACCGGAACTTCAGGCTAGCCTGATCCATCGCAGACGCGGACGCGGCTCCCGGGCACGAGGTCCATGGTTCCATCGTCGAAGCGCACCTGGCACTTGGTGCCGCCGTCGTAGTCGCGCGCTTCCAGAACGAGCGCTGCGGGGCGACCGAAGGCTTCGCAGCGCCGTTCGGTTGTCGTATCCAGGCCGCGCCAGGCGCGCACGAAGGGGTTGTCGTTCCACTCGGCTTCGATCGTGGTCGCGTCCATGTGGCCGGGGAAGACGCGCGTGGCCTTGGGGAGCGACATGAGCACGTCCATGATCGAGTGCTGGATGTCCTGGAAGGTCGTGTGCCCAGGCGCGCGGGTTCCGCCGATGCTGCCCTTGAAGAGCGTGTCGCCGGTGAACACGTGCGTGTCATTGATGAGGAAGGCGAGTTGCCCGGCCGTGTGTCCGGGGATCAGCAGGGCGCGCACATGCAGGTCGCCGGAGACCAGCTCATCGCCGTCGCCCAGATCCACGTCCACCGCGTCTTGGAACCAGCGGCGCTCGGGCCGGCCTGCGCAGATCGGGCAACCGAAGCGGCTGCGATAGTCGGCGTTGTGGGCGACGTGGTCGTGGTGGTGGTGCGTGCAGAGGACGTGGGTGAGCTCGAGCCGCTGCTCGTCGATTGCTGCCAGGATCGGCTCGATTGGGCCGCCGGTGTCGATGACCACGGCGTGCCCCCCGGCCTGGTCGGCGACGAGCCAGGTGTTGGACAGCCAACCGTCGTGCATCGTCTTGGTGATCCACATATCAAAACTCGATGACCGAGCGGATGCCGTCGTGGGCTTGCATCAGCTCGAATCCTCGGTTGACCTCGTCCAGCGAAATCCGGTGCGAGATGAAGGCACCCAGGTCGATCTTGCCGGCGAGCTCCATGTCGACGAGCTGCGGAACGTGCGTGCGTCCCTTCGCGCCGCCGAAGCTGCCGCCCTGGACGCGGCGTCCGGTGATCAGCAGGCGTGGCACGATGTCGAGTGTTTCACCGCGGCCCGCCACGCCGAGCACGGTGCACAGTCCCCAACCCATGCGCGCAGCTTCGACTGCTTGCTGCATGACGGCGACGATGCCGGTGGCCTCGAACGTGTAATCGACGCCCATGCCCGCGGTCGCGTCGAGCAGCTGTTGCACCGGGGCCTCGTCGGCCAAGACGAGGTCGGTGGCACCGAACTGCTTGGCCAACTCGAGCCGCGCCTTGGACTTCTCGACGACAAAGATCCGCTCGGCACCGCTCAATCGGCAACCGACGACCGCGCCGAGCCCGACCATGCCGGCGCCGAAGACCGCACAACTCGAGCCGGCTTCGACCTTGGCCTTCCAGAGCGCGGCGGCGATGCCAGTCGTCGCGCCGCACGCCAGCAGGCAGGCCTTGTCGAGGCCGGCGTCCGGGTGGATCTTGGCCAAGGCGATCTCGGGCATCACCGTATACTCGGCGAAGGTCGAGGTGCCCATGAAGTGGCGCATGGGTTCGCCACCGCGCGACAGCCGCGTGGTTCCGTCGGGCAGGTAGCCTTTGCCCTGCTGTTCGCGGATGGCGGTGCAGATGTTGGTCTTGCCACTCGTGCAGTGCGGGCAGGTTCCGCACTCGGGCGAGAACAGCGTTACGACGTGGTCGCCCTCGGCGAGCGACGTGACTCCCTCGCCGAGCTCGACGACGACGCCGGCGCCCTCGTGTCCCAGCACGGTCGGCGCATAGCCGCTGGGGTCGACGCCGCTCGCCGTGTAGAGGTCGGTGTGGCAGACGCCACAGGCTTCGAGTCGGACGAGAACCTCGCCCGCGCGTGGCGGCGCAAGCTCGACTTGTTGGACCACGAGCGGCTTGCCAAACTCCTCGAGGACGGCGGCGCGCATCTGCATGTTGTCTCCTTCGTGCAAAGACCTGGATTGTGGCCGAAAACGCTCAGTTCCTGAACCTCAGTCCGCACGGTCGCGCAAAATAGAGGTATGCCCTGCGATCCAGAATCCGAGTTCCGCAACTTTCTGGCGAATGGCAGTCTGACCGCATTGGCGCGGGTGTTCGACGTCGTTGCGCCGCAACTGCTCTTGCTGGCGCACCAACTCGTGCGCGACGCAGCCAGCGCCGAGGACCTCGTCCAGGAGACCTTTCTCGCGGCGATCGAGAATGCCGATCGCTTCGATCGCGACCGTCGCGTCGTCCCGTGGCTCGCTGGGATCCTTGCCAATCAAGCACGGATGGAGCGCCGGCGTGCTCGACGAGCGCTCGATCCGGCGCGCTTGCCCAGAGACGTCCCCGTCGATGCCGCGCTCGAGGCGCAGCGCCGCGAGGCGGAGACCGCGTTCCACCGGGCTCTCGAGGGACTCCCGCCGCACTACCGCGAGGTGATCCGATTGCGCCTGTTGCACGGCGTCGAACCTCGGGCGATTGCCGCGACCCTGGGTCGGTCGCCCGACACGGTCAAGACGCAGTTGCGACGCGGACGCGACCTGCTCAAGCGTGCCTTGCCGGCCGGGATGGCGCCGCTCTTGGTGCTGGCGTTCGTGCGCGGCCGCGGTCTTGCCGCGGTTCGAGCCGCAGTGCTGCGGCCCAAGTCCTTGCCTCCCATTTCTGCCTGGAAGGCCGCTGGGCTGGGGGCGTTCCTGGTGTCAGCGTCGGTCTGGGGGCTGTGGCCGGCCGGGAGGTTGCCCGATGCGGGCGGGTCGCCCTTGGGCGCGGACCGCGTTGCGTCGGTCTCGGTTCAACGGAAGCACGCCGCCAAGATGGCGCTGCGCGTTCCGCAGATGCGCACTGCAACGCTGCGCGTGCTCGCGACCTTCCCCGGCGATCGGCCCGCCGTCGGTGTGCGCGTGTGGGCGCGCCCTTGGGAGCACGAAGCGTGGTACTTCGGCGAGCAGCAGGCAACGACCGACGCCGACGGCGTGGCGATGTTTGCGCACGTGCGTGGCCGCGTGCAGATTCGGGTCTGCCGCGGCGGCACCGTGTTTGTGAACGTCCGGCCTAGGGTCGCCAATGCGGTTCGCCTGCACATCCCTCAGGGTGTGCGCGTGACTGGCAGTGTCGTCGATGTGCAGGGATCGCGGATTGCCGGGGCCACGATCTGGATGTCGGAACGTCTGGGGCGGATGGACGACGCCCGCCCTGTCGTGCGGACGGACGCCCAGGGCGCGTTCGTGCTCGAGCACGTGCAGGCCGGCCGCGTCGTGACGGCGCGCAGTGGCGATCGGATCTCGCCTGTGGGGCATCGCGTCTTGGACGAAGGTGGTCAGTTCTTCATGCCGCTGTCCATGCGCGGGCAGGGCGGCGCGCTCCGCGGCACGGTGCTCGGTGTGGACGGTAAGGCTCAGGCCGGTGCGCGCGTGCTCGTCGGCGCGGGGGCCTTTCTTAAGGGAAAGTCGAACACGATCGAGCCACCGCTGCTGGCGCGTTCCGATGCCATGGGGCACTTTCTCGTAAAGGGGATCGCGCCGGAGAAGCGCGTGCCGGTCTGGGTCCGTGCGCCCGGGGCCGCAATTTTTCTCGGCAGGTATCGCGTGCAGGTCGGCCAAACGACGGCGGTGACGGTCCAGCTTCGGCACCCGGCGCGCGTCCGGGGTGTCGTCCGTACGCAGGACGGAAAACCCGTGCAAGGCGCACACGTGTTTGGCTGGCAGAGCGACGCCATGCGACTCAAGCGCTCGCTGCACAGTACGCCGGCCTGGGGCGGGAGCCACGTCCTGACGCGCGCCGACGGGAGCTTTACCTTGATCGGGCTGCCGCCAGGCAGGCTCGAGTTGCGCGCGGCAGAGCGTCAGGCAGGTCGCGCCGCAACACGGCTCCAGGTCGCCTCGGGTGACGATCGCCGCTGGGACCCCATCCTCGATCCACGCAGCCGGATCTGGGGAACGCTGCGCGACGCAGCCGGGCAGCCCTTGGTCGGATGGGATGTGCAGATTGCCGTCCGAGGCAGGCCGGATCTGACGCTCTTTCAAGCGACCGACGCCAGCGGAGGCTTCGATCTTGGTCCGTGCGAGGAGGTCGGCTATCGCCTCGAGGTCCGCAGTCCAGAGCCAGCCCTCGATCGGCCGCTGCTGCGTCGCTATGGCGTCCATCCGGAGCCGGCATCCCTCGACCTGAGGCTGCCGGACCGATCGGTCCCTTCGTTGTGGTTCGAAGGAGGAGCCCGCGCCCCCGATGGCAGCGCACTCGAGGACTTCGAGGTCGAAGTGCGGGGCGGGCTGGGTGTCTCCGAGAGATGTCGCGGGTCCGACGGACGGTTTCGGGTCGGGCCACTGCCGCGCGGCCGCTATTGGGTCACGCTGCGCGTCGATGCGCTCGGCAAGAAGCTCGTCGGCCGCTACGAGCTGGCCGGAAAGGACGTCGACCTCGGCGTGCACCAGTTTGAGCGGCCGGGTCATCTGCTGCTCCGTTGTGTCACGTTTCGCGGTCGACCCTCCGCCCAGGGATTGGTCCACCTGCGGCGCGATCCGCAGCACGAGCTCGGACCCGGCGCTTTCGTGCATCTCGAGCGAGGAGCCGTGGCTGTCCACCTGCAGCCGGGCTGGTACCAGGCCTGGGATTGGGATCGACGCGTGGCTCTCTCTGCGAAACGCTTCCGGGTCCTCGCCGGCGAAGACACGAACGTCGAACTCAAGCTGGCGCGTGGCTATCCGAGCACCCTGCGCTTCGAGCCGGTCTCCGAGCCGACCGAGCTCGTGCTCCTTTGGAGCGATGGTGCTGGGCAGGAACTGCTGCGCGAGACTCTCGTGCGCACACCGGATAGCCCCGCGCGTCTTGCTCGACGCTTCGCCCCGGGTCGCTACCGGCTGCGCGTGCAGACCGCGGATGGGCGCTCGGCCGAAGCAAGCTTCGAGGTCGCGAAGAGGCGCCATGTACGACGGGAGTTCGACGTGCCGATCCCTGGCCGGTGAGGTGGACTCGTCGCCTGGAATCGCCGGAACTCACTCGTCGAGTTCGACCGTCCCGCGGCAGAGTTCCCACCAGACGCGCTGCAGTTCGGCGAAGCATGGCACGTGGACGTCGAGGGGGATGCGCACAAACGCGTCGCGCGCCAGCGGTGGGGGTGGCTTGGTAGCGAACCATTCGTTCCGGGTGCGAACCGGGCAACTGACGAACGCGCGGTCGGGCGGGCCGAGCTGTTCGATCCAGTCGTGCAGCCTGGCGTTGGTGGCGACCAGCAGCCGTCGAGCATTCTGTAGCCGCAGCCGCGAGCCATACCGGCTCTTACCGCGCGTCTTCAAGAAGGTCGACTGCGCCCGACCGTGCCCACGAATGACGTATTTCTTGTGCGCCTTGTGGCGCACGAAGCCAGTGTTCTCGTCGACCACGCCGAGCGCGGCTGCGCCGGCCTGGAGTAGCACGATCAGCGTCAGGCCCAGGCTGTCCGGCAGCGCCGCGACGTAGCTCTCGATCGTGCGATGCTGGCCGAGCGGGCATACGGCCGGCAGGCGAATGCGTAGCGAGCCATGTGCCGCGCGGATGCCCTTGCCGTCCTCGGCCACGACGAGCTCGTGCGCTCGTGCGAGGTCGGCGAGCACCGTCGCGGTCTGCCGCCAGACAAACCGAGCGCGTCCGTTCCGAAATGCCAGTGCTTGCTCCATAATCGCCGCCCGTGTCCACTCCGGACTCTCCACGGATTCCATCGTCCGCTCGAGGCCCCGTATGTTCGCAGTCCGTATGTTTGCAGAGATCCCTTACCACGGCATCGATCCTGTTCTCTTCGATTTGCCGGGGCCTCTCGATATCCGGTGGTACGGCCTGACCTACGTCCTGGGGTTCATCCTGGCGGGATGGATCCTGACGCGTCTCAGCAGGCGTGGCTTGCTGCCCTTGAACGAGGAAGGCGCGCAGGACGTGATCATCTGGATGGTCTTCGGCGTCTTGCTCGGCGGACGGATCGGCTATGTGCTGTTCTACAAGCCCGGCATCTTCACGCATCCCTCGGAGATCTTCGCGTTTTGGGAGGGGGGCATGTCCTTCCACGGCGGGCTGATCGGCGTCGTCGTCTCGGTGCTGCTGTTTTCGCGTCGACGCAAGATCAGCGCCGCCCGGCTCACGGACTGCCTCGTGCTGGCCGGGACGCCCGGGATCTTCTTCGTGCGGATGTCGAACTTCATCAACGGCGAACTCTACGGCCGTGTGACCGATGCC
>CAYSWE010000279.1:0-6650 GCA_964434515.1 uncultured Phycisphaerales bacterium
TCAGCAAGATGATTGCGGAGGGCAGTGAGCGGCTGGCCGAGGTGCTCTATCAGTTGGGGCGGGCTTACATCATGCTGACGGCCAGTCCGGGGTTCGTGCAGATTCTCACACGCGGTCCAGTGCCGATCCCGGAGTACCGGGAGCGCGGCTGTGCGATTGCGGACGGTGTCGCGGGCCCCATGAGTGAGTCACCGGACGCCGGAGAGCGGCTCCAGCGCGCTCGTGAGACGCTCGGAGCCAAGCTTGACGCGACTCGCACCAACTTGGAAAAGGGGCGCCGGCTGCTGCGTGAGAGCTTGCGCTTAGCTCCCCATGGCGCGCGGGCCAAGGCCCAGCTCTGGCTGGGAGAATCGTTCCTCCTTGCGGACGACGACCGACAGGCGCGCTCGATTTGCGTGTCGCTGGTTCGGCAGACGCCGCGCTCGGGTGGACCGGTGGACCCGGTCACCGGCGTGCCGTTGCGCGTCTACGCGTTCGGGCAGCTCGGCAACGTAAGCCTTCAGCTCGCTATGCCGCGGCGCGCGATGCGCTACTTTCGCTATATCCTCTTGGCGGGTGCTCCGGAGATCGACGCATCGTTCGTGTCGGCCTACCTCAACTTTGGCTACGCAGCGTTGCTCGCCGGTGCGGAGGGTGCTGGCGCCGAGGCCACCGAAGCCGGTCTTGAGGCGCTGGAGCTGGCTTATCGCTGTTACCCCGGCGAACACCAGGAGATCAGCGATGTACTCCGTGTGCGGCCAGCCGTTCGTGAGTTGGTGAAATCGGATTCCGCAGTCGCCGAGCGCCTGGCGGTCTCCTGCCCGGCCTGGTTTGGCGAGGCTGCGGCCGCGGAATCGCCGTCGACGGTAAGCTTCCAGATTCTTCGTGACGACGCTCGTCGTCGTGCCCGGATATCGTGATGAGTGTCTCCTCCCTTCTCCCCCCCCCATCTCTTCCTCATCGTTGCCCGTTTTAGTTTCATGGCTCGCTGCGAGTCAGGCCCACCCTTGGAGAGCCTACCAACATGATCCGAAGTCGGACCTCCTCTGGTCAAGCGCGACGGCTGCTTGCCGTCGTCGCCGTTCCCGTGATTTGCGCTTTGCTTGCCCCGCAGGCGTTCGCGCAACACAAGAAGACGCCGAGACCCGGCGGTGGGCTGGTGATCAACTCGCCGAGCGGTCAGAAGCGCCCGTTGGCAGTCGTCGAGTTCCATGGCGAGACCGTGGGGGCGACGATGGCGCGCGTTCTCAATGGGCAGCCCAAGGTCGTGACGACCAAGCTGGGCACCGAGGTCATCAACCGCAAGCCGTCCAGCGTTTCGTTGCTGCTGAGCCTACGGGACAAGGATGGCAAGGCGAAGTTCGTCCTGCCGACTCGCTTCAAGAACAGCATCGTGTCCCTGTGGACGCCTCGCGGACAAGCGGCGGTCTGGCAGCGTTTCGTTGGCCAGAGCTTCAAGCTCGATGTGCCGAAGCTGCTCCAGGTCGCGCGGCTGCTCAACTTCCGGATGCTGCGCCTTGAGTTTCATATGTGGAACGGCCACAAGGTCGAGCTGCAGACGGTCAAGCTCCGGTTTCACCTGGGCAGTGGATTGATCCAGCTCGACTTCTGACGCGGGCCGGCTCGGAGAATCGAGGTCGCTGCGGCGGCCTCGATGTGCGTACGGTAGACTCCCCGACGATGTCGTGCCGCCTCCTTTCCGTCTTCTTTGCGAGCTTTTGTGTCGCGTCCTGCGCGACGGCTCCCACGAAACACAACGTTGACTACACGGAGCAGATCCGTGGCAGCGACGTGACCTTCGACATGGTCTGGATCCCCGCCGGCAAGTTTTGGCTGGGCAAGTGCGAGGTCACGTGGGATGAGTACCTGCTCTACTGTGATTTCGAGGAAGCCAAGGCCGTAGGCCCCGGCGTCGACGCCGTCAGTAAGCCTTCGAAACCACAAGAGGACGTTGCGCCGTACGACCGTGGCTGGGGCATCGCCAAGCGGCCCGCCGTTGGCATGAGTTGGAACGCGGCCAAGAAATACTGCCGCTGGGTGAGCCTCAATACCGGCCACCGCTATCGGCTGCCCTCCGAGCAAGAATGGCTTCTCGCACTGGCACCGGATTCGCAAAATCCCATCGGCGATTACGCCTGGCATGCGCAGAACAGCAAGTCGAAGACGCACGAGGTTGGGACCAAGAACCCCAATGCCTATGGCTTGCACGATATGTATGGAAACCTTTGGGAGTATTGCCGGAACGCCTATGCCGCGAACGAGCCAGAGCGTGCGGTCCTGCGCGGCGGGGCCTGGTCGACGGATGCCAAACTGCTGACTCCTCGAGCGCGCCTTGGCTTTGACCCGGACTGGGTGCTTGAGGATCCGAACGTGCCGCCCGGAGTTTGGTGGGTTCCCGACGGGGATCGTCTAGGTTTCAGGCTCCTTCGTGAGCCCGAGGATCAGAGCAGGAGTAGCGAACGATGACAGGTATGGACCGTACCCGACGCGAGTTTCTAGAAGATGCTCTTCTGGCTGCTGCCGCGGCGCTGCCGGTGGCTGCGTGCACGAGTCAGGCGGGCCAGGATGCCCACGAACTCACGCAGCCGGCTAGCAAGCCGACGCGACGGTCCGCGAGCGAGCGCCTGCGCATCGGTGTCGTCGGCGTGCGTGGCAGGGGGCGTGCCCACGTCGGTGCCTGGAAGAAGTCGCCGGACGCCGAGGTCGTGGCCATCTGTGATCCGGACTCCGCCGTCATCGGTGGAGCGATGCGCGCTGTACCCGACGCCAAGTACTACAAAGACATTCGGAAGCTACTCGAGGATCCACGGATCGATGCGATCTCGGTCGCGACTCCCAACCACTGGCATTCGTTAGCCACGATTTGGGCGTTGCAAGCCGGCAAGCACGTCTATGTCGAGAAGCCTGTCAGCCACGATCTGGGCGAGGGGCGGCTCGTCGTCGACGCCGCGAAAAGGGCTGGGCGCATGGTGCAGCACGGGACGCAGGCGCGCTCCCACAAAGCGACCATGGACGCGATGGCCTGGCTCAGGGCCGGCGGGCTCGGCAAGGTGCGGATCGCACGCGGCCTGTGCTACAAGCGGCGCAAGAGCATTGGCAAGGTCAGCGGCGATCAAAAACCGCCAGCGACCCTGGACTATGATCTGTGGATCGGGCCGGCCGAGATGAAACCGCTGCATCGCAAGAGCCTGCACTACGACTGGCATTGGGACTTCAACACCGGCAATGGCGACCTGGGCAATCAAGGTGCGCACCAGATGGACATCGCGCGCTGGGGACTGGGCCGGGATGCATTGCCCGAGCGCGTCGTCGCCCTCGGCGGGCGTCTCGGCTACGACGACGATGGCAACACGCCGAACACCGATATCAGCTTGTTCGACTACGGCGACCAGCAGATCATCTTCGAGGTCCGTGGGCTCAAGACCGGGCCCTACCGGACTGCCAAGATCGGCGTCGTCTTCCACTGCGAGCACGGCTACTTGGTGAGCGCCTCGTACTCCAAGGTCGTGGCATTCGACCTGGACGGCAAGGTCGTCAAGACCTTCCGTGGAGGCGGCAATCACTTTCAGAACTTTCTCGATGCGATTCGGAGCGGAGACGACTCGGTGCTCCACGCCCAGATTCGCGAGGGACATCTGTCCGCCGGGCTCTGCCATCTGGGCAACGTTTCCTACCTCTTGGGGCGTGATCGATCGCTTGCGGCGATGGACGCGCCGTTCGGTCCGAGCGGTCTCGGCGGCAGCGACGCGGCGGATGAGACCTTCCGGCGGATGCGCAAGCACCTGATCGAGAACGGCCTCGATGCCGACAAGGTCGCCTACAAGATGGGGCCGGTCCTGACCCTGGATCCGCACACCGAGCGCTTCATTGGCGCGGCTGCTGAGCGGGCCAACGCCCTGCTTCACCGCCCATTCCGCCAGGGTTACGAGGTCTGAACCGCACGCAGATTCATTCGCGCTGACAGATCTGGCCGCGGCGCGGCCTTGATTCCTTCGAGCCCGGTCCGACCTGGCCTGGAGGATGGATGAGCGTCACGAAAGAGTTTGAGCGACCATGGGGGGCGCTGGCCGAGCGACGGGCGGGATGAGGTTTCGCCTGACGATTCTGGAGTCCCTGCTGCAGCGCGTGCGCCGCGAGTTCCGTGCGGAGCCGACGATGGTTGCGGAGCATGCGGCCGGCTTGCGGCGTGACGGCGACGAGTTCGAACTCTTCGTGCCGTCGCGCCTCGGCACCGAGCCCGCCGCGCTCGCCCGCGGCGGGCTCGTGCGCCTCGGACAGATCTCGCCGGGCTTGCGCGGCGTCGAGTTCCACTACTGGAATGCCTTCGACCTGCCGCGACTGGATTGGCCGCGGCTCGACCTGGCGTTTTACGGCGAGCCGGGTTGCAGTGCTGCGTGGATTCAGGATGGCCGGGCCTACCCGCTGGACGACATCCGCATCGTTGGGCCGCGCATGGAGGTCTGGCGACCGGCCTGCCCGCCACCGGCGCTGCACGGTGAGATTCCGGAAGACGGCCCCTACAGTCGCTACATCGGGGCAATCGGTGGAGCGGCCGTGCATGAGCGGCTACGTGCACTGCGCGTGACCCTGGTGGCGAGTTCGCGGCTTGGCTCGCTGTTGGCGACGCAGCTGGCGCGCGCCGGGGTGCGCGACTTGACGCTGATCGACCCGGATCGCCTCGACGCACACAGTCTGGACGCCGTCGATACGTTCGCGGACGCGCTCGGCCAGCCGAAGGTCGAGGCGGTCGCCCAGTACCTGGCGCGTTGTGCCCCGGCGACCCAGCTGCGCTGCATTGTCGGCGATGTTGCCTCGGAGCCAGGGCTGGCCGCGGCGGCTGCAAGCGACGTCATCGTCTCGGCCCCGGACGATGATCGTGGCCGCTTCGTCGCCTCGCTCATTGCGACGGCCTACCACCGCGTCCTGCTCGATGTCGGCACCGGCGTGCGGCGCGAGCGAGCCCAGAATCAGGCCGGCGCTGACTTACGGCTCGTGTTGCCGGGTCAAGGCTGTCTCTTGTGCGTCGGCGGCCTGGCCTTCCGTCGTCAAGACGTGGATTGGCGGCGGAATCGTGCCGGCAGCCTGCGTTCTCTCAACTCGTTGGCCACGGGTCAGGCCATGCTGTTGTTCGAGCGGCTTGTCATGGGCGACCTCGATCGCACGACGTGGTTGCGCGTCGAAGTCGATGTGCGCGGCGTTGCAGCCGTGCACGAACCCGAGTGGACCGTCGATCCCGAGTGCCCGATCTGTGCGCGCGCCGGCCTTGGCGACGCGGCGTTCCTTGCGGACGAAATCCCAGGGGGCCGCTGACAGATCGAGCTGCCTGCGCGCCTTTCTCGATGTGGTGGGCAGCGCAAGGCCGCCCATCCATCCAAGTCACCCAACGAGAGGAGAAGAGCATGAATGCGGTCCTAGAACCAAAGCCCAGCGAGAAGGCAAGCCGTGTGCTTGCCATTCTGCCTTCGAAATCCAAACCGGAGCCGCGGCGTCTGCCGGCGGTCGAGCAGCTGTATCACGAGTGCGTCGTGACGCCTCGTCGGCGTGAGTCGGAGTCGGAAGCGCGCGTGCGCTACTACCAAGACTGATGCCCGGCGCGCTCGACTCACCCAGGGGACGGTGAGGAGTCAGGAAGGGGGGAGCCCGCAGAGCGAGAGCTTTGCGGGCTCTTTTTCTTCGGTCGGCCAAGACTCCCGCTTGCTTGGGCCGCGAGGGTCGACGGCTACTTGCCCCGGGACTGCTGGAGCAGATCGGCCACGCGCTTTTCCAAGCGCGTGCCGGCGAGCTGTTTGGTGAGGAGCACGAGTCGTCGCGTCGTCGCGGACGTTCCGAGCTGCTTGGCGAGCTTGTCGAGCTCGATCGCGCCGGCTCTCAGCGCGTCCTCGTGGAGGCTGGCGAACTGTTTGCGCCACTTGCGCGGTCCGTGCTTCACCTTCTTGGCCGAGCGCCCGTAGATATCGAGCGCCTTGGTCCACTTGCCGTCCTTGGTCAGCGCCGCCATGCGGGACTTGGCTGTTTGGAGTTTGTCCAGGTCTTGGCGGCGCAGCTTCGGATTTCCCTGACGCTTGATGAACTCCTTTCGCGCGCCTAGGACGATTGGCTTGATCTGGTCGAGTTGTAGCGGGCCTTGAAACGACTGGATCGCTCCACCCGTGAACGGATCGACCACCGTCGTGAATGGCGACTCGTCCGCGAGGTTGTATTCGCTGGCTCCGGACTTCGATAGCGTCCGCAGCTGTTCCAACGTGAGGTCCGGAAACATCGCCAGGCGGGCGACCTTGCCGCTGCCGGGGACACGCTTGACGAACGTGGCGAGCCGTTCGTGTTCGCCCTCGAGGTCTTCGAGGTCGACAAACACCATGACCTCGAGCGTATTCTTGTTGGCGAAGCGAATGTAGTCGCGGTTCTGCAGGAGCGACTTGTGCAGCCTCCAGCCACCGCGGTCGTTGAGCTTGTGTGAGTGCACGACGATCGGACGGCGCAGCACGCGGGCCTGCTCGAGCGTCGTCTCCCAGTCCGTTTCGAAGCGGACCGCCTTGACCGGCTTGGGCGGTCTCTTGTGCTTCCGTTGCACCGGCGCGAGCGCCGGAAGCATGGCGAGGAACAGGAGTGCGCGTGTTTTGGGTGCTGCTGTCTTACGTGCTGCGCCGAAATCCCCCACCATTCCGAATACA
>CAYSWE010000280.1:0-1557 GCA_964434515.1 uncultured Phycisphaerales bacterium
TGTTCGGGACGAGCGACAAGAAGTTCGGCGCGATCCGGCTGCCGCTCGATCTCGGCCCACTCGGTGCCAAGGGTTGCTCGCTCTTGACGGATGCCTTCCTGACCTTCGGCGGCGTCACGGATGCGGTGGGGGCGGTGAGCCTGCAGCTGCCGTTTCCGGCCAAGTCGACCTTCAAGGGCATCCCGGTGTTCTTCCAGTGGGCGCTGGTGGACGCCAAAGCCAACCAACTCGGCCTGACGTTCACCCGCGGCGCCCGCAGCGCGATCCGCTAGAAGCCCGGTCGGCGGCGGCGAGAGTTGGTCGACAACGGAGCGCTGCCGAGCGATGCTGTCGACATGACAGCTTGCCTCTCGCTCGATGGAACCGGCCTGACTCTCGATGCCCTGGCTGCCGTGCTCAGCGAGGACTCACCGCGGCTCTCGGTGACCGACGCAGCGCGCAGTCGTTGCCGCGCGTCGCGCGCCGTCGTCGATGACGTCCTCGCCGAGGGCCGGACTGTCTACGGAGTTAACACCGGTTTTGGCAAGCTTGCGCGCGTTCGCATCGAAGCATCGCGGCTGGATGTACTGCAGCGCAATCTGATCGTGTCGCATGCGACCGCGGTCGGCGAGCCGCTCAGCATTCCGGTCTCGCGATTGATGCTGCTCTTGCGCGTGCAGGCGCTCATCCAAGGTCATTCCGGTGTGCGCGAGGAACTCATTGACCGATTGTTGCTCTTCTACAACGAGGACATCATTCCCGTCATCCCACAGCAGGGCAGTGTCGGGGCGAGCGGTGATCTGGCTCCGCTTGCGCACATGGCGCTGGCGCTGCTCGGCGATGGTGAGGTTTGGCAGGACGGCGCGCGCGTCGCCACGGCGGATGTGCTTGCGGCGCGAGGGTTGCCTCCGTTCCAGCTCGCGGCGAAGGAAGGCCTAGCGCTCATCAACGGGACGCAGTGCATGACCGCAATCGGCGTGCGCGCGTGGCTGCACGCACGGACCTTGGTCAAGACCGCGGACATCGCCACGGCGCTGTCGCTCGAAGCGCTGCGCGGGTCGACGCGCCCATTCTCGCATCGCGTGCAGGCAGCGCGCGGCCAGACCGGGCAGGTGCAGGCGGCGGCGAGTCTTCGGCTGCTGCTCGAGGGTTCCGAAATCGGGCCGAGTCATGCGAACTGCGAGAAGGTGCAGGATCCCTACAGCCTGCGTTGTGCGCCCCAAGTCCACGGAGCCGTGCGCGACGCGTTGACGTTTGTCGGCACGACGCTGAGCCATGAGATTCAGGCGGCGACGGACAATCCCTTGGTCTTCGCGGATGGTGACATTGTTTCGGCCGGCAACTTCCATGGCCAGCCCGTTGCGCAGGCGCTGGATTTTCTTTCGATCGCGCTCGCCACGCTGGCCAACATCTCCGAGCGACGCACCGAGAACATGGTCAATCCCGACCTCTCTGGATTGCCCGCGTTCCTTGCGCCGGACCCCGGCATCAACTCGGGTTTCATGATCCCGCAGGTCGTCGCCGCGAGCCTCGCGTCAGAGAACAAGAGCCTGGCGCATCCCGCGTCCGTGGATACGG
>CAYSWE010000280.1:1567-6602 GCA_964434515.1 uncultured Phycisphaerales bacterium
ACTTCGGCCAACCGCGAGGACCACGTCTCCATGGGTGTCACGGCCGCGCGCCATGCGCGCGACATCGCCCACAACACGGCCAAGGTCCTCGGCATCGAGCTGATCTGCGCCGCGCAGGGTTTGAGCTTTGACCGATCCCTGCGCGCCGGTCGCGGTGCCGAGGCGGCCTACGCCGCGATCCGCGAGCGCATCCCCGCACTCGAGGCCGACCGCTTCTTGGCACCCGACTTGGCGACCGCGGAACAACTCGTGACCAGCGGCACCATCCTCCGCGCGGTCGAACGTGTCGTAGGCCCGCTGCCGTAGGCCCGCTGTCGTAGGCAAAGTTCGCAGGAGTCAGGCGGCGCTATGGACCGATCACGACTTCTGCAGCATTGCTGAACGCGACGCCGAGCGGATTTGCGACCGGCGCCACGAGCCAAGCCTGGTGGTAGTAACGCAGGCCGAGCAATGCGTTGTCGCGTGGAACGGGGATCCTAAACCTCGCGAGCCGTGACGCCGCGATCTTGCCCACCGCCATGACCTCAGCCGAACACAGCATCGTGCACCTAGGCGCGCCGAAGGGTGTTAGGTCGAGCGGTAGCTTGAGCGCTCCGTAGCGCGTCTTGCTCACGCCGAGCGTCAGGATTACTGGCGCGTTGCTGGCCGTGCTGCGAATGTCGACGCTGTAGGTCTTGCCGATCACCGGCAGTCCGCTTCCGGAGAGCTGTGGCGCAACGCCGCGCGGGCCGCAACTGCTACCGAACGTCGCGAACACCGGTGACTGTTTCGTGCAGCAGAAGATGCGGAACTTCCATTCCCAGAAGCGAAACTCGTTGCCCCAGGTCCTGCCGCCATCGCGACTGGCGCGGTAGGGCTGCCCGCTGTTGTTCGGCGCGCGACGTCTCGCACTGATTTGGGATG
The DNA here is from genome assembly GCA_964434515.1 of uncultured Phycisphaerales bacterium. Classification (GTDB taxonomy): domain Bacteria; phylum Planctomycetota; class UBA1135; order UBA1135; genus CAYSWE01. Next base: position 2,471 of record CAYSWE010000280.1, read on the forward strand.
CGCGCTGATACTCCATGCCAATCCAGTAGAGGATCCTGGGCATGAGGATGACCGTCTTCGCAAGGTTGGCACCCTGCCAGGTCTTGGAGGTGCTCTGCGTGTAGCTCCCCAAGCTCAGAAGCGCGCGCGGCGTGTTCTTGCTCTTGTCGTGACTCCACAGGGAGAGCTTGGTCGTGCCGGAGGACCCGCCGGTGAAGAGCTCAAGGCGTTTGGCTGCCACGACTCGCGGAACTTGGAACTGAACGCAGAGGATGAGGCGCCCGCTCGTCGACGATCGGGCCGCGAAGGTCGCGTCGTCGAACATCGCGAAGCAGGGCTTCGAGCACTGCGCTGTGGCTTTTTCAGAAGAGAGGCCGACAGCTGCGAAAAGACCCGCGGCGAACAGCACGTTCGTCGCGAAACGGTGGCAGGTAGAAGACATGTTTGGACCTAGAAGTGACGGTTCGAGTTCGCGCAAGAATCCGTTTGTGGTTTCGGGTGAGGGTTCGTCGAGCGCTCGCAGCCATGCCGGGCTTCTAGCGCGGAATGGCGAGCTTGGCCCCGCTCTGTCGCGCGTCCAGTGGGAAGGTTCGGACCACGCCCTTGTCGTCGCGGATTTCGACCGAGTAGCGTCCGCGCGGCAGGCGGAATGGGCGTTCGGGCATCGTTGGTAGCGGCCGTTCGAGCCAGCTCGACACCAGTTGTCCGGACTGGTCGGTGATACGGACCAGGAACATCTGCGTCTTCTTGAGGCGATTGACGAGCGTCACCTTCACGCCGCGGACGAGCCGGATCTGCAGGTCCTTGATCGTGCCCGCCTTGGTGTCCGCCACGACCTTGGCAACGCCGGACTCGTGGCGCGCTCCGATGAGATAGCGCCCCCTGCCCGTGCCCCAGAGCTTGAACTTTCCTTCCGCGTCGGAGCTTGCGCCGAAGCCGTTGTCGAGCGGCACATCCGCTGCAAAGCGATCGAGCCGAAACCAGCGAAACTGCACGCCGGAGACGACCTTGCCGGCCGGGTCGCGGACGATCCCCTCGATCGTCGTTGCGGGGTCGACGCCAACGCTACCGAGATCGAGCTTGCTGCCGGGGAGGATGCGTAGCAGTCGTTGGAAGCGTTCTCGGTTGGGCGCATAGATCTCGAACTCGAGGATGCCGGGGGTGATGTTCGCGATCGTTACTTGGCCCGATTCATCGGTGCGCTGACCACCACCACCGGATTGTCGATCGCTGAACGAGACCCGTGCCTTGGCGATTGGTTTCTGGCTCTCGGTCGCCACGACCCGAAGCGTGACGGTCGCGAGTTGGGCACGCAGCGTCGCGACGGGGATCTCCAGGTCGACGTCGGTCTGATCGGGTTGCACGAACGCTTTGGCAACGACGACCTGGCGCAACACCGCCGAGACCCAGACCGGTCCGGGAACATCGACGTCGAGAACGCCGGCGAACCTCGCCGGGAGGTCCTTGCGTCGGCGGGCGGACCAGTGTCCGACACCGAGCCGTGAGACGCTGCGCAGCGTCGTCATCGGAAACGAGTCCGGCGGTATTCTTTCGGTTGCCAGCACCGAGACGTCGACGTAGAGCTTCGCCTTGCCCCAGGCTGCCGCTGCCGGCTTACCGTGCTCGTCGACGAACGCTACGCGGACTTCTCGAGCTCGTTCGAGTGTGACGTCGAAGCGCTGCATCGGTGCACCCGTAATCTCGAGCGTGATGTGACGCCTTTTGAAGCCCGTGGCACGAGAGGTCAGTGACCATGTGCCGCGATCGAGACCGGGTAGCGCGTAGCCCTTGCCCTTGTGCACGCCCGCAGCGACGCCACGGCGTTCCCCCTTCTTGCGCAGATAGATCGACGCGTCGTCGATGGCCTTTCCCTTCGCGTCGGCGATGCGCCCGTAGAGCAGCGTCGTGAGTGATGCATCGCCGTCGGCCGGTGTGCTGGCCAAGTTTCGTTTGGCTGGAGTCGCCTGCGCGCTCTTGCGCGCGGCGGGCGTGGCGTCCACAGCTGGGCCCAGGTCGGCTCGCGTCTCGTGATCGAGCGCCGGCACGATCGCGCCAGACCCGCGAGCAGGCTCGACGCGATCTGCGCGGCCCAGCAGTAGGAGCAAGACGAGGATGACTCCCCCCTCCAAGGCGGCGAACACGGCGAGCTTGTGGTTCATGGAGACGACTCCGCTGGGTCGATCGGACCGTTCCCCAGAATGCTCGGAGAACGCCGCGTGTGCAACCTCGTCGCCGACAGGCCGGCCTTCACACTCGCCCGGAGCGGCACTCGTCAAGATCCTCGATCGGCCTGTGGTCTGAGGCCGGCGGAGGCTACATGATCCAGGGCGCCACGGCGTCCCTGGCAAGAGCATGATCAAGTACCTTGGATCGAAGCGCGTTCTGATCCCGACCATCCTGGCGGTCTTTGACTCCCTTCCGGAGGTGCGGAGTGTCGTGGATCTGTTTTCGGGAACGGCGCGCGTGGGGCATGCGCTCAAGCGCGCGGGTTATCGGGTCAAGTCGAATGACTACCTTGCCTACGCGCAAGCGTTGGCCATGTGCTACGTGCAGGCAGATCGCGCGGAGCTCAAAGATGCCGCCACGCAGCTGATCGACGAGTTCAACAGAATCCCTGGACGACCTGGGTATGTGACGCACACGTTTTGTGAGCAAAGCCGCTTCTTTCAGCCCAAGAACGGTGCCAGGATCGATGCCATTCGCGCAGAGATTGCGCGCAAGTCGCTCGCGCCCGAGCTCGAGGCGATCTGTTTGGTTGCGCTCATGGAGGCTGCGGACAGGGTCGACTCAACGACCGGGGTTCAGATGGCCTATCTCAAGCAATGGGCAGCCAGATCGCACAACGATCTCTGTTTGCGCGTGCCCGATCTCGTGGATCGCCCGAAGGCCGGCAAATGCGAGGCGCATTCGTTCGAGGCCGCACATGCAGTGGACGTTCTCGAGGCCGATGCGATCTATCTCGATCCGCCTTACAACCAGCACAGCTACCTTGGCAACTACCACATCTGGGAGACTCTGGCGCGGATGGATGAGCCGGAGTGCTATGGCGTCGCGTGCAAACGTGTCGACTGTCGTGAACGGAAGAGTGAGTTCAACTTCAAGAAGAGGGCCTTTCCGCACTTCAAGCAGGTCATCGAGCGTGCGCGCGCCGACTACCTGATCGTGTCCTTCAACAATGAGGGGTTTGTTCCGCGAAAGGAAATGGAAGAGGCGCTCTCCTCGCGAGGGAAAGTCTTTGTCATCGAAAAGGACCACAAGAGATACGTTGGGGCCCAGATCGGAATCTACAATCCGCTAGGCGACAAGGTCGGCCAGGTCTCGCACGTCCGCAACAAGGAGTATATCTACGTCGTCGTCCCGAACGAATCCGACTGGACACCTGCCTGCCTCGACCTTGCGCAGAAGTCTCTAGCCGCCGATCTTTGATCCCGCGGCGCGCTCGATTGCCTCGTGGAGTTCCGCGGTCTTGGCCGCCTTGCGCGCGCGCTCGAGCATGCGGTCAGCCGCCGCCGCCTTACCCAAGGCGCGCAGGTTGCGAGCCTTGTCGATCAACGCCAAGGTGGCCTTCGAGCGCCGCCAGGCGCTGGACTTCTTGACTGTGCGTGCGAGCTTGCGCGCTTTGGTGGCCATCTCCTTGTCGGCCGCGAATGCCTCGGCGATGGCTTCGAGGCGCGCTGCCGTCCGCAGCGGGTAGTCTCGCGCGAGCTTGGCCGCGCCGGCAACGATCGCAACGGCGACTCTCTTTTGTCGGGCGAGTGCCTGGCGTGCTTCGGCCACGGCCGGGTGCCCGGGTACCGGCAGCGCTGCGAGCGGCTGGAGCAGCGCGAGGGCCGCGGCGAGCTTGGACTCGCGTAGCAGGCGGCGCGCTTGGCCGAGCGTCGGCGCGAGCTTGGCCAGTTGTTCGAGTTTGCGCGTGGCTACGAGCTTGGCGAGCGGGTCATCCAGATAGGTCGGCGTGTCTTCCTGCCAGCCTTGGCCGAGTCGCACGCCGAGATCGCCCTCGAAGATGACCTTGGTGTCGACGTCGATGAGAACCGCTCGTGGTAGCCCGAATCCACCTTCGCGGATGCCATACTTCGCGAACAGTTTGCCCTTGGGCTCGCAGACGCCCCAAAGCGACGGCGGCGGCGACTTGCCCAGCGAGCGACGCAGC
>CAYSWE010000281.1:0-6599 GCA_964434515.1 uncultured Phycisphaerales bacterium
TCGTCGTTGCCTCGGTTCACGCAAGTTCCGTGACGCAGGCGCTCGCCAAGCTGCATGAATTCTTCGATTCCCAGAGCGACGAGGTTTTTCGGCGCCGACTTGCCGACGCGCTGCGCGTAGTCACCTGTCAAGTGCTCGTGCACAAGCAATACGGAACCGGAGTCCTGCCGGTGTTCGAGGTGCTCACGAACACCGAAGATGCACAGGCCGTCATCCGTTCCGGGGAGTACTCGAGGCTCCGTGATGTCATGGAGAAGAACCGGGGTCTGGGAATGTGCTCGCTCGACGATGCATTGTACGAGATGGTCATGCACAACAAAGTGCTCGTGGACGAGGCTGTCGTCTACGCCGTCGACAAGGATCGGTTCGAAGCGTGTCGCAAGCTGCCGCAGATGATCTGAGGGCCCGCGCAAGAATCATTTCGCACTTTCGACCGGGTCTCGCCGCCGCTGGCAGCGTTGCGCTCCCTCGGCGAGGCCCGACCTCGCCTGCGTCCGCGCGCCTTGCCAGCGACCGTGCTCGCAGCAAAGCTGCAAGCACTCGACGATCCCTCGTCCGAAAATACGAACTGATGCTTGCGCGAGCCCTGAGGGCCTGCGCAAGAATCATTTCGCACTTTCGACCGGGTCTCGCCGCCGCTGGCGCTGTTGCGCTCCTCGGCAGCTTGTGCGCTGCGACGCTCCCGCAACCTCCGCGCCCGGACACCGGCGCCCTAATGCGCGTGCTGGGTGCTACCCAGTGGTGGATGGATGCGCGGGGTGCTGTCGTTGGGGTTGCCGCGGTGGATGGAGCGACGATCCCTTGTCGCATCGGCGTTGCGCATGCCGAACTTACCGAGCGGCGCTACGGATCCTCGGCGCGCACTTTGGTGGCCCGTGCGCATCAGTATACGACGACGCTGACGGCGGTCTGTTCGCCCGATGTTGCGGTGTTGTCCGTTGCTTGTGGCGACACGGAGTCGAAGGTTCTTCGGTTCGGCGGCCTCGAGCGCGTTGCGATGGATGGCGTCATCTCGTTTTGGAGGCTGGACAGCGTTCGAGTTCTGGCGGCGCTGCCCCTCGATGGTGAGCTGCGCAGGGCTGGCCTTCGACTGCCCGCGGGCGGAGGCGACGTGTTGTTCGGCGTTGGGACAGATCGCCGCGAACTGGCGAGTCGACTGCGTGCATTTGCCCCGGCGGCGCGCGACGCGCATGCGCGAGCCGATACGAGAGCACGCGCGTGGCTTCGTCAAGGCACGATCCTTCGATCGCCGAGCGCGGAGCTGAATCGCGCGATCGGTCGCGCCTTGGAGCAGCTGCGGTGCCAGGTGGATTCGACGGGCAGAGTCCTCGACGTGCTCGCCCGCGGCAGCGTTGAGCCTCTCTCGGGCACGACTACAGAGGTGGCCGCTGCGCTGGCTCTGTTCGGTCATGTGAGGCTTGCTCGCCGGGTGCTCCAGCAGGCTCGCCGCCGTGCGCGCGCGGACCCGGTCGAGGCGGCGCGGCTGCATCGCTTTACGGCGCTCGGTTGGTTGCCGGGCAAGGGGGTTGATCTTGCTCCACACGTGGTGGTCCGGCCGAGTCGAACGCCGGAGTCCGGCGGCGATCGCATCGTGTCCCTACGCGACTGGCTCGACGTCGAGTTGGAGGCTCAGCGGGAACTGCCACCAGTCGCACACTATCGTTTTGATGGAGGCGGTCGGAATCGCCTGCTCGCGAGTGTCAAGCCGCGTGAGGGGCGCGTGGTCCCTTCGCTGTTGCTTCTTGGGTCGGTTTGGCGGCCGCTGCCGGCGGATTGGCGTGTCACCGCCCGGCGCACGGCGCCCCAGGTGCTCGAGCAGCTTCTTCATGGTGATGGAACGCTTGGACTCAGAGGACGTTGGCCGGGTGGGGCTGCGGCGATTGTGGAGTCCTCGGCATGGGCGACCGCGTGCCTCGCCGAGTGGCGGTTGGCGCGTGGCGACCGCGCGGGCGCCTGGCGCGCCGTGCGTGCCGCCCTGGCGTGTGGGACCGACCTGGGGCTGCCCTTACTCTGCGGGAAGGCACCTCGACGTTCGAAGCGGTCACGATCGTTCCCGCAACTCTCCGCGAAGGCCGCCGCCGCGTTTCTGCTCGCAGCGCTCGGCCTAGTCGCGCGTCGCGAGGGGGCGTTTGTGCGGGTCGGTCTGCCACCCTCTTGGGGCGCGGCCACGCTCGAGCGGGTGCGAGTCGGCCAAGGGTTTGCGACGCTGCGACTGGAGCGCGAGGCCGCTGGTCTCCGAGTCTTCTTGCGTGGGGCCGAGCTGCCAGGGTTCCAGCTGGCCTCGTTCGCGCTCGCAACGGACACGGCCGAGGCGATCCGCCTGCCCAAGGGAGGGACATCGCGCCAAGGAATCTCGCTGGCAGCGCCGGAAGTGTTCGTACCGCAGCTATCCGGGGGGCTGCGATTGCCGAAGTTGCTGCAACACTATGCGGACGGTGGACAACGATACGACGAAGAGTTCACCGAGGTCGAATCGATGCTCGCGTACCTGTTGCCGCAAGGCACCGTTCGTCCGCAGATTCGCCGCCTGAAATCAGGTCCTTCACCCGAGGCTGCCGCGCGTGAACTCCACCGGCTGCGCGCGTTGGCGCGCGAACTCGAGCGCCGCTTCGAGCTGCGGGCCCGGTGACCCTTGCGTGATCGTCGCGAACGCGTTCCAATGCGGCGAGCCCCGAGGTCGATCATGCAGCGCAGTCGTTTGTCACAGGCCCGGCCAACGTCGGACTCCGTACTTCTTGCCCTCCTGCTCTTTGCCGTGGCGGTCGTGCTTTCGGCGTGCTTCGAGCTCGAGCAGACGCTCGAAATCCGTGCCGACGGCACGGGTCGCCTGATCGTCAAGCTATCGATGCAGAAGGAAAAGCTGCGGCAGCTCGAGCAACGGCTCCGAGGACTCGAGGCTGGACCTGGTGACACTGGAACTGTGCAGGGCCATCCGTTCGACATCGAAAGGATCCGCCGGAGTTTTAAGCCTCTCGAGCACGTGCGCCTGACAAAGATCGAACGCTTCACGACGGAGACGTCCAGCGGCATCCATGTAGCGATCGACTTCGACTCCACCGAGGCGCTGGCCAAGGGGATGGCGGCTCTTGTTTCCCGTCGGGACGCAGGCATCGCCAACCGAATGCAAATCTGGTTCGTTCGCGGGCCGCAGCATCGGGTGCGGATGATCGTCTATCCGTCGGGTCGTGCAGAGTATGATCGTTCGCGGGAACAAGTCGCGAGTTATGCCAAGCTGAGCGCCGAGCAGCGGACTCGCCAGGCCCAGATGTTTGGCATGATGCGGCACTCTCTCGAGGGGCTACGCATCACCTATCGTTTTGTTGTCCCCGGCAAGATCTTTCGCCATGGAGATGCCCAGAAGGTCAGCGATTCGGAGGTCGTCTTTCGCATCGTTGGCGACCGTGTCAAAAGCATGAGCGAGATGACGCGCCTCAGCGGCCTGCGGTTCGAGATCGAGTTCGATGGGGCGGCCTTTACGGGGCAGCTCCTGGACGCGGAGCCGAGCCGGAAACCGGTCGCCCCGTCCGGCGGCCCCTCCGGCGGCCCCTCCGGCGGCAAGTGATCGAACCTTGGGCGCGGGCGCGAAGAATGTTCGGCAGTTCAGCGTCGCTGGCCCATGATATGGAGCAGGATCGTTTGACCGCCAAACTTGACCGTGGCGTCGGCCGACGGGGACGGCTCGAACTGAGTCTTGTCGCCCTCGAACATGTAGCGCCGTAGGTAGTCCAGCACCGCGCGGACGTTCTCCGGTTCGCGGAACTGAGCTGGCAGACGACGCACGAGTTCGAGCTCTTGGTCGTTTGCAGCCAGCAGGAGCCTTGGGCTCTCGTCGGATACGAGTTGGTCCTTGAGGATCAACCGGACCATGGATTGGACCACCTCGCGCGAACGCGCTGGCTGGCGCCGGAACCGCAGCACTTGTTGCAGGTTGCTTTCGATACGCTCGACACTGCGCGAGAATCGCTCCGGAAGGATGACGATATTGTTAAGTGATTGCAGCAGCCTGAAGCCGATGATGGCGTCGTTGCTCCGGTCGACGAGCTTCCTGAAGGCGTTCTTGGGCGGTTGTGAGACCAGCCGCGGGGCTTCTCGCTGCAACCCCATAAACAGTTCCTTGCTCTTCTCGAATGCTTGTTGGCCGAACGTCACCGGCGAAACCCGAATCAGTCGGTCGAAGGTGTTGGCATCGATCTGATGCGGTGCGGTTGCTGCCGCAGTCGTCTCGAGGGCAGCACTGCTTTTCGGGGCAGCACTGTTTCTCGGGGCAGCACTGCTCAGGCCATCTGCGACAAGCCAAGCGGAGAGCAATAGGGCGGCAGCGGTAGCAGCACCGGATGCGAAGAACTTGACGCGCTCTCGCAGGGGCACGGGCCCATCGAGCACTGCGCGCGGCGAACCTTCTCCGGCTTCGATGCGCTGTATCAATGTCGAACGGAAGTCGGCGGACACGGGCGTGTTCGCGAGCGCCTTCGTTGCGATGCTCAGTCGGCGCAGACGATCCATGTGTCTGTGGCAGCTCGGGCATCCGAGGATATGCGTGCGGAACGCGATTGCGTCAGGTTGGCTCAGCCGTTGATCGAGAGCTTCGCTCGCGAGGGTCGATGCGGTCTTGCAGTTCATCGTTTGCACAGCAGGTGTTCGCACAGCAAGTCAGTCATCCAAATGGACCGCCATGGCCTTGAGCAGGCGCTGGCGGGCACGAAAAAGGCGGGTGCTCACGGTCTTGAGCGGGATATCGAGGATGGTTGCGGCCTCTTCGTACGAGACGCCCTGGCCCTCGCAGAGCAGAAAGACTGCGCGAAACCGTTCGGGCAGTTCCTGGATCGCTCGTTGCAGATCCCGGCTCATCTCCTTCTCTTGCGCGCGGACATCTGGCCTGCAGGCCGGTCCGTCCGGGGGTACCAGGTCCCGATTGTCCTCGTCGGAGTAGTCGCGGAAGTTCCGGGGACGATGTTTGCGGCGGCGGATGCGGTCGAGGCATAGATTGCGCGTGACCCGGTAGAGCCATGGACGCCAGGCCGCCTCGGGTACCTCATGCACGTGCCGGTAGAGCGCCAGCATCGCGTCCTGCGCGACGTCCTCGGCCCACTCGCTGTCCCCGCCGAGCATTCGGGCCGCGAACGTCTTGATCGGCTCCGAGTACTCATGGACCGCCCGTTGATAGGAGGCCAGGAGAACCGGATCTTGACTCGTCATCGTCTTCATGAGTATCGCTCGTATCGACGTGCGAGTCGTGACAGATTTCCGAACCGCTTCGGATTGCTGTCCCCGCAACAGGCGGATGCAACGTGTAGATTCGCCCAAAACTCCGCGCCGTTCGTGGATCCAGGCGCTCGGATGCGACCATCTCGAGGGCGCTCCGGAGCGCGGCGAGGTTTTCCGTCAGAAATGTGTGCCCGGCTCCGGGGTGGCGCGGCAGCTCAAGCGTGATGATAGGGATCCCGCGGTCCACACCGAGCCAGCTGCCGAGGCTGCCAGGCGTGGCGTAGCCGACGGTTGCCTCCGCGCGGTAGCCGTTGAGCCGTGCCATCGCGTGGGCCAGGCGCTTGGCTGGCCCGTCCCAGTTGACGCTCCGTCGCGGCTGGTGCACGGAGATCACCAGGGTTGGCTTGAATCGACGCAGTAGACGGGCGACGAAACGCGACTCTGGCTCGCTCAGTGGTCGCGAACCGCGCGACCGGCTCGGCCGGAAATTCGTCGCGGGAAAGTTGCGGTTCAGGTCGACCCCGTGCGCGTTGCGTCGGGTTCCGGCCGCGAGCCCATCCGGGTTGACGGGGGTCGCGACGATCAGGCGCACCGCTGGGAACTCGCTCGCATGCCCGCGAAACCAGGTTTCGAAGTCGCGGACCAGCAAGTGCGAGCCGGGCTCATCACCATGGATGGCCCCCAAGAGCAGCACGCTCCGACTGCCATTCCCGACGGTTCGATGCAGCAGCGGACGGCCCTGAGGTGACTCTGCCGGAACGTTCGGTATCGTCGATGCGTGTGTCGGGTGATTGCGCAGGCTGTGCCGCGGCGACCAGTTCGAATACGGAACGCAGGCCGCGGCTTGCATGAGCAAGCCGACCGCCACAAGGGCCGCAACGTAGGTATCCTTCGCAGCCATGATTCCGTTTCTCCGCGTGCTTTCTTTGATGCCGTTGGTCGCCGCGCTGCCGCCGTGCTACGGCCAAGAGCCGGAACCGCCGGACTTGGTCATTGTCCACTTCAACGACTTCCATGGCCAGCTTCGCCCACACCGCGGCGATCCACCGATTGGCGGAATCGCCGTGCTCCAGGCGTTTGTCAACCGGGTACGGGCCGAGGCGGTGCGGGAAGGCTTTCGTCTCCTCGTGACGGATGCTGGCGATTGGTTCCAGGGCACGCCGGAGGGCAACGAGACCCATGGCAGTTTACCCATGCGTTTCATGAATCGGCTTGGGCTCGACGTCGCAGCCCTCGGCAACCACGAGTTCGACTTTGGTGCGCAAAATGCGCGGCGGCTCGTCGACGCCGCGCGCCACCCGGTGCTTGCCGCAAACTTGACCAAGGGCCGCAGCAAGATGCGGCAGCGGTGGGTGCAGCCCTGGCACACCATCGCCGTGCGTGGCGTCCGGATC
>CAYSWE010000282.1:0-6592 GCA_964434515.1 uncultured Phycisphaerales bacterium
CCACGGAAGACGGCCGACTTCATCCCGAAGTATTGCCCGTACTCCTGCACGAGAACGTCAGCGGCAACCTTGGACGCGCCAAACAATGAGTGGCGAGTCTGATCGATGCTCATGGATTCGTCGATACCATGCTCGTAGAAGGGATGGTCTTCCGCGACTTCCCAGCGGGTGTCGCGCTCCACGAGCGGCAAGCGGTTCGGCGTGTCGCCATAGACCTTGTTGGTCGACGTGAACTGAAACACCGCGTCGGGGCAGTGTTTGCGAGTAGCCTCGAGCAACACCAGTGTCCCCGTCGCGTTCACGCTGAAATCCGTTACCGGCTCCTTGGCGGCCCAGTCGTGCGAGGGCTGCGACGCGGTATGGATGACGGTCTTGATGTCCGTGCCGTACTCGGCAAACAGACGATCGATCGCCGACTCGTCGCGAATGTCGGCGTCCCGATGATGATAGCCCTGGACCGTGCTCTCAAGCCGTTCGCGACTCCACCGTGTCGACGCAGCGTCGCCAAAGAAATAGCTACGCATGTCGTTGTCAATACCGATGACCTCGAAACCGAGCGATGCAAAGTGCCGAACGGAGTCTGCTCCGATAAGGCCTGCCGCCCCGGTGATAATTGCAATCATGTCTACGCAAGTACTCGTTCTAATGCCGTACGGTTGTCCGCGAGCCAGTGGGTGATCTCTTCGATGATGTCCGCGGGGCTGTGCCGAGGGCGCCAACCCGTGCGCTCCGTAACCTTGGTCGTGTCGCTCAGATAGCACAGGATGTCGTTGGGCCGGGTCTCCTTCGAGGCCGCGATCGGAATCTCATTCCCCGTGGCAGCCTGACACAGTCCGGTTAGCTCGAGCAGCGACACGCTGCACTCGGGACCGCCGCCGACGTTGAACACCTCGCCACACATGCCATCGAAATCGGCCAGCTGGATCGTCAGCAGTTCGTAGAGGTCATCCACGTGGAGAATGTCGCGAACCTGCTTCCCGGAGCCGCCGTAACCGATGTAGGCAAGCGCCCCGCCGTAGGCATGACGCGCCGCCCAGAGCACGACGACGCCTTGGTCCGTCTTGCCCATCTGCCACGGCCCTGTCAGAACACCGCACCGGTTGACGATGGAGCGAATCCCGTATGCGGCGGCGTATTCCTGCAGGATGAGTTCCGAGGCCAGCTTGCTGGCGCCGTAGGCGGAGCGCGCCCCATCCAGAGGAAACGCCTCGGAGATCCCGCGTGCCGACGCGCCTGGAACACTCTGCACTTCGCTCGGCATGTAGCGGGCGTCCAGTTCGTCGTAGTCGAGCGCGTTGATCGTCTCGAAAGGATAAACCCGACTCGTGGAGAGAAAAACGATCCCGGCATTGTAGCGGCGGGCGAGCTCCAGGCAGTGAAGCGTGCCACCGAGATTGGTCTGGATCACGTAGTCCGGAGACCCGCCGACTCCCGCCAGCACCGACGGCTCCGCCGCGCAGTCGACGATCAAGTCGACCTCGCCTACCGAAAGCAGGTCCTCCCGGATGCGCACGTCGCCGTGCACAAAGCCAACGCCGCGGCCGCGAAACCGCTCAAGTGACAGCTCCGATCCACGGCGCTTGAGGTTGTCGAATGCGACGATTTCGGCGCTCGGATAGTCTTCAGCGAATCGCAGCGCGAGGCTGGAACCAACGAACCCTGCGCCGCCGGTGATCAACATGCGTTTCAGCATCGGTTGGCGCATGGAGGCAGTCCCTTTCAATCTCGTCCGAGAGGCGCTACTAGGTGGTGCGTGGACGATCTCCTGATGCGTTCACGGGGACCTTGTAGCACACTCGCCCTCGCCACGAAAGGTGCGTGGAGGGTCAGACCATGACAAGGCGAGCGACGCGCGTATACGGTTGAGAGGCGCGACTCGAGCGGGACCAACCCGAACGAACGCGGCTACGGGACGAACGCACCCGCACCAACGAGCGTAGAACTCGCGCAGGCGATGCCTGGTCTCGCCGAGGGCGCGCAACACAACAGAGCCAGCGGCGGCGCGCCTCGGTCGCAAGTAGGCAGAGATTACGGCGCGGGCGCTTACCTGGCCCGAATCTGAAAGCAATCGACGTTGAGGAACTCGCCGGCCACGCTGGGCAGCGCTCTGATATAGGCGCCCTGGCCGAAGATCCTCGCGCCAACGAGGGACTTGTCATTCGGGATCTTGATGCGAATCGTCTTGGTTCCGAAAATGGCGAGGTTGGTCTCGAAGAGAACGGACGACAGGGGGTCAAGCTGCAACGCGCCGTAGGTCGAAAGCGGCACGAACGTGGTGCCCCCGGCAAGCACGAATGGCATGAGCGAAAGGAACGGCCCTCGAGTGCGGAACGACACGGTCTCGCCAAGCTTGAACTTGCCGGATCCGTTGGAGCTGATGCGATAGGTGAAACGCGTGCTTTCGACCGAACTGGCTTCGATGGTTAGGCAAGGCGCGATGCGCAGCGTGCCCTTGATCAAGACCGTCTGGCCCTCGCGGGACTTGAGGTCCACGCCCTTCGCGCCAAAGAGCAGGGTGTTCGTGCACTTGATCCGGTGCGTCGCCTTCGGCGAGCACCGCTCGGACTTGGCGAGCTTCTCGATCGTGCCACGAAACTGAACGGGCAGCTGAGCTACCAGGCTGGTGGTGACGCTCAGCAGCAGGGCGGCCGCAAGGGAGTTCTGGAGACGAATCATCGGGGGTTCTCTGGCAGATGTTCTGAGACAGGCAGGACGCGCGACAGAGCCAATGGCGGCGAAGCTCGGTCGAAGATGGGGAGTTGTCCTCGGGCCCGATCTGGGGGACATGGAATCCAAAGAAGTATAGGCCGGCGCATGGCACTAGACTGCGTCCGATCCGCCCGCATCGCCGAGGAGACCTGCCGACCATGCCCCACCGCACAGCAAGCGTCACCACAAACCCGGACCGCCTGCTTTGGGCCGGCTTCATGGCCATTCTCGCCGCTGGCGTCGGCTTCGGCGTGCGTGGCGGCATCCTCGCGACCTGGGGTGCGGAGTTCGGCTACACCGCACAGCAACTGGGCAGCATCGGCGGCGCGGGACTCACAGGTTTTTGCTTCGGCATCATCATCGGCGGCGTGGTCTGCGACAAGCTGGGCTATGGCAAGCTGGTCTTGGCGGCGTTCGTGTTCCACATCCTGTCCGCGATCGTGACCCTCTCCGCCGCCCCAGAGCAGACCAAGACCGTGTCCTTCGCACTGCTCTACTGGGGCACCTTCGTGTTCGCCCTTGCCAATGGCACGCTGGAAGCCGTGGCGAATCCACTCGTCGCAACGCTGTTTCCGGGCAACCGGACGCACTACCTCAACGTCCTGCACGCGAGTTGGCCGGCCGGCCTCGTACTCGGCGGCGTCATCGGCTGGGTGCTCGGTTCCGGTCTCGGCTGGGGCTGGCGCGCACAACTGGCGCTGTTCCTCGTGCCGACGCTGATCTACGGCCTGATGTTCCTCGGACAGCACATGCCGAAATCTGAGGCCGCCCAGGAGGGCCTCAGCCTCGGCGAGATGTTCCGGGACGTCGGCTTGCTCGACGGCCTCGTGATCTGCTTCTTGCTGACGCTGTTCTTTTCCGGCGCCATGGGCCTGCCGAGCGGCCTGTCCTATGGCCTGGCTGGCGCGGTCGAACTCGGCTCGTGTCGCGGTAAAAAGGTGTCGTAGTCATTTTTTCTATCAAACCGGCGACCGCGTGAAGGCCGGGAGTTCGAGACGCTGGCCGCCTTGCATCGCCGACTCGTGGGCCAGGATCCCGACACAGGTCCAGTTGGCAGATTGCACCGCGTTTGGGAACGGCGGTCGCCCCTCGACCAAGGACCGCAGGAACTCATGCGCCAGGTGCGGATGGGAGCCACCATGGCCTGAGCCCTGGACGAACGACAGGTGCTGATTCGCGTCCGAGTCATAGACGCCTCGCGTCGTAAACTCACGAATACCCTCGGGAAGCAGGTGTGCGTAGTCGGGCACCGAGACGCGTTCCGGCGTTTCGCCGGTGTGGACGACTGGAGCCTCGCCCTCGACCTGCGCCCACTCAAAGCTCTTCTTGGAACCGTAGACGTCAAAACTCTCGCGGTACTGCCGCGCGGTATCGAAGAGCGATCGCGTAATCTCGGCGCATAGATCCGACTCGTGGAACTGGATATGGCACGATTCGATTGCGAACGGAGATCCATACTTGGCGACCAGATCCTCGTCGATTCGGCCGGAACCCACGCAAGAAACCGACTGCGCCTCCGCCCGCGTCAGGCCGAGCACGGGACCGACGCAGTGTGTTGCATAGTGCATCGGGGGCAGACCTTCCCAATAGCCCGGCCAACCGCCCATTTCCTGCTGGTGCGACGCACGCAGGAAATGCACACGGCCCAGCTCGCCGGACTCGAACATCTGTTTGACAAACAGGAACTCACGGCTGTAGACGACGGTCTCCATCATCATGTAGGTGAGGCCAGTCTCGGCGACCAGCTCGACGATGCGGCGGGCGTCCTCAAGACTCGTTGCCATGGGCACCGTGCATGCCACGTACTTGCCGGCCTCGAGCGCGGCGATAGCCTGCGGTGCATGGTCTGGGATCGGCGTGTTGATGTGAACCGCGTCGATATCGGGATCCGCGAGCACTTGATCCAAGTTCGTGTAGCGCCGGTCGACACCAAAAGCATCGCCAATCTCGCCGAGCTTGCTGCGCGTCCGCTGGCAGATGGCAAGCAGCCGGGCGTCCGCGTGCCGCTGGTAGATCGGAAGGAACTCGGCCCCGAAGCCGAGACCGACGACTGCGATGTTGATCTGCTTCGAAGTCATGACGCTCTCCTGCGCGACTGCTGCCCGTACGGAGCATGGTTCTACAACATCGCACGATCGTCTATCGTCGCCACGTCGAAAACCCGGAAGAAGGCACGCGGCGCCATGACCATGACAAAGATCTGGATCGCAGCTCTCGGCTGCCTGTTCGTAACCGGTGCCACTGCCCAGAAGGACTACAAGCTGCACAGCTTCACCAAGCGGCAACTATCGAAGTCGTTCTTCTGCGAAGGCGCAACGTTCGGCGACATCGATGGCGACGGAAAAATCGACGTGATCGCCGGGCCGTTCTGGTACGAAGGCCCCGAGTTCGCGGTCAAGCACGCCTTCTACAAGCCGCGCGGATTCAACCGGGCCGGCTATTCGGACAACTTCTTCGCGTTCGTCTACGACTTCAACGCCGACAGCCGCAACGACATCTTCGTGATCGGTTTCCCCGGCAAGGACGCCACGTGGTTCGAAAACCCCGGCAACACCAACGGACTGTGGCCGCGACACAAGATCTTCGACATCGTCGACAACGAATCGCCAACGCTGCAGGACCTCGACGGCGACGGCAAGCCGGAGCTGATCTGCCAGACACAGGGCCGCATGGGGTTCGCGACGCCCGACTGGGGTAGACCGGACGAGCCGTGGACGTTCCACCCGATCTCCAAGAAGGGCATCGGCCAGCGGTTCACGCACGGCCTTGGGATCGGCGACGTCGACGGCGACGGCCGCAAGGACATCGTGTGGAAGAACGGTTGGTGGCGCCAGCCCCCGTCCCTCGCCGGCGATCCACTCTGGGAGCACCACGAGTTTCGCTTTGCAGGTCGCGGTGGCGCGCAAATGTATGTCTACGACGTCGACGGAGACGGCGACCACGACATCATCACGAGTGAGAACGCGCACGGCTACGGCCTCGACTGGTTTGAGCAGGTCGAACGCGACGGCGCCATTCACTTCCTCAAGCACGTGATTCTGGGGCGCCGGCCCGAAGACAATCGATACGGCATCGTCATCGGCAACCTGCACGCGCTTGCGCTCGTCGACATCGATGGTGACGGACTCAAAGACATCGTTACGGGCAACCGCTACTGGGCCCATGGAGGGCACGCCCCGGCCGACCGCGTAGCGCCGCCTCTGTTCTGGTTCCAGCTCGTTCGCGATGTCGCAGGGCACCGGGCGGAGTATCTCCCGCACCTGATCGATGGCGACTCGGGCGTGGGTGTGCAAGTCGTCGTCGGCGACATCAATCAGGATGGCCTGCCAGATGTCGTCGTCGGCAACAAGATGGGAACCTTCGTGCACACTCACCACGTGAAGTCCGTAACGCGCACGCAATGGATGCGCGCGCGCCGCCGCGCGATCGCAATGGCGGCCAAGGCCACGCTCGTCTATGACCGTAGCGGCCCGCTCCCCACGGACGCACACGGCAAGCAGCTCAATCTCGACTTCGAGACCGGCACCCTGGCGAGTTGGAAGGCCAGCGGAACCGCTTTTCAGCACATGCCCATTCACGGCGATACCGTGCGGGCCCGACGCGACGATTTCCGCAGCGGGCATCAAGGCGACTACTGGATCGGCAGTTATGAACCGCAGCGCTCCGACAAGCCCACGGGGACCCTCACCTCCGTACCGTTTCTGGTTACGCACCCGTTCGCGAGTTTTTTGGTCGGCGGCGGACGTAAGAAGGCGACGCGCGTCGAGCTCGTACGCCATGATACCGACGAAGTCGTGTTCAGCGCGAGCGGACGCAACAGTGAGGAGATGTGGCCGCGCTTCGTCGATCTGACCAAGCATCAAGGCAAGAAGATCTACATCCG
>CAYSWE010000283.1:0-6589 GCA_964434515.1 uncultured Phycisphaerales bacterium
GGACTGGCCGCGTTGGTTGCAACGTAGTCCTTGGGGTATTCCGCTGCTTTTCGGATTCTCATTCTTGAGCCTAGCTGTCCTCTTCTTCCTGCGCCGGCGCCGGCGCGGAGGTGATGAGGCAGAGGACTCGCCCTAGTGGAATTCGGAGTGGCTTACCTGCGCAGTATTCATGTTCTGAGTCGGATGGATTCAGGGAGGAATCAGACATGGCCGTTAGTCGAGAACACAGGACTAGTCGAGAACACTGCACTAGTCGAGAACATTGGCGCCGGCGTCTGACCGGCGTTCTTCTGCTGGGTGTCGCGTTTGCACCGCTGCATGCGTGCACAGCGCGCTACCAGGACATGCTTCGAGATCGCGAGGAAACGATTCGCGATCTCGAAGACAAGCTCGCCAACTCGCGTGCGGAGAACACCCGCTTGCAGCATGGGCTCGCCGAGGCAAAAGGCGACTTGAGCGCGGCTCGGGCGCAGAAGCGTGTCGTGCCCGCCACAGCTCAGCGGGATGATTTGGCGAATCTTACCAAGGAGTTGGCCAAGGAAGGCCTCGGTGAGTCCGTCCAAGCGCGCTACCGGCATGGACGGATCTCGATTGGGATTGCGAATCGTGTCACGTTTGCGCCGGGCAGCACGAAGCTCTCGGCCCAGGGACGCGCCGTGCTGCGTGGACTTGCCGGCGTGCTGCTGCGCCGCTACGGCGACAAGATGATCTACGTGGAAGGGCACACGGACAGCGATCCGATTCGGCGGACGAAGAAGCTCTACAGGAGCAACCGGCATCTGTCGGCGGAACGCGCGGACGCGGTCGCAACCTTCCTGACCAAGCACGCGCATGTGCCGGAGCGGCGGGTCGTCATCATGGGCTTTGGCGCCCACGATCCGGTTTCGCGCAGCAACAAGAGCTTGAACCGGCGGGTCGAGATCGTCGTAGCGGACTGATCCACGGTGGGACACGGCCGCGTTTCCAGAAGCCCGGCCGTTCTCGTCTCCAGGCTTTTCCTCCGAGGGGGGCTCCGTATAGTACCAGACCGATTTCGGTAGCTACACTCCTGTCTGCAGAGGAACCCGTCGGATGGCCCACAACGTCGAAGATCTCCGGAACGTAGCGCTACTTGGGCACGGGGGGACCGGTAAGACTGCACTGGTCGACGCTGCTACGTTTCTTGCCAAGGTCTCCGGTCGTCATGGCAACAGCCATGACGGTTCGAGCATCAGCGACTCCGAACCGGAGGAGCAGGATCGCAAGCAGACCTTGACCTCACACTTGTTCGACCTGCCGTGGGAGGGCAAGCACATCCGGCTGATTGACACGCCGGGGCACCCGGACTTCATCGCGGACGCACTCGGATCCATGCGAGCTTGTGAGCTGGCGGCGTTCTTCGTGGATGGGCACACTGGCGTGACGTTCAACACGCGTCGTCTGTGGGCGGAGGCGGAGCGGGCCGGGCTGGGCCGTATCGTCGTCTTTACGCGTCCCGACACGGACAACGTCGATGCCGACGAGGTTCTGGCCGACATTACGGCGACGTTTGGTGACAAGGTCGTGCCGTTCACGTTGCCCGACGCAACGGGATCTGGATTCTCCAAGGTCGAGGACGTTCTCAACGTCGAGGGCTCTACGTATCGGAGCATGCTCGAAGAGCGCGTCGCGGAAGCCGACGACGAACTCATGGAGCGCTACTTCGAGAGCGGCACGCTCAGCGATGAGGACTTGCGCACCAACCTTCCCGCGGCGATCGTCAAGGGGACCGTGGTTCCGCTCGTGACGGTCGCAGCGCCGACCATGCAGGGCGTCAAGGAGTTCCTCGATCTGCTGGTCAAGTACGGCTCGTCGCCGGCGGACGCCCACAATCGACGCGCCGCGACGACCGAGGACGGCGAGTTCGACATTGAGATCGAGGCCGACGCGAGTGCACCGTTCGTTGGCCTGGTGTTCAAGGTCGTGTCGGACCCGTTCGTCGGGAAAATGAGCTTCGTCCGTGTCGTCCGCGGCACACTTCCGGCCGACGGCACGCTGCACATTTCGCGTTCGGGCAGTGACGAAAAGGTCGGCGCGCTCCTCAGCGTCCAGGGAAAGGATACGTCTCCAGTGGATCAGGCGATCGCGGGCGACATCGTCGCGATTGCCAAGGTCGAGTCCCTTTCACTCGGCGATACCGTGACGAGTGGCGAGACCCTGTTCCTGCGCCCGTTCGAGTATCCGACGCCTATGGTCGCGGTTGCGATCGAACCTAAGAGTCGGCACGATGAGCAAAAAATCGGGCCGTCGCTCGATAAGCTCTCGGCCGAGGATCCCACGCTGCGGATCACACGGGAGCCTGATACCGGTGAGCTACTGGTCGAGGGGTTGTCGAGCCTGCATCTGGACGTCGTGTTTCACAAGCTCAAGCGTCGCTACAAGGTGGAGGTGGAGCAGCACGTGCCGACCGTTCCCTATCGGGAGACGTGCATGGCTGGATCGGATGGACATCACCGTCATAAGAAGCAGAGTGGCGGCAAGGGGCAGTTCGGCGAAGTCTACCTCCGTGTCCGGGCGTTGGAGCGTGGGGAGGGCTTTCAGTTCCTCGACAAGATCGTCGGTGGGCGGATTCCCCGACAGTTCATTCCCGAGGTCCAGAAGGGCGTCGTCAACGTGATGAAGGGAGGGCCGCTCGCCGGAGCGCCAGTCGTCGACTGTGCTGTGGAGCTCTACGACGGAAAATTCCACGATGTCGACTCCGATGCGCTCTCATTCCAGCTGGCCGGCGGTCGAGCCTTCTTGGATGGGTTCGAGAAGTCGAAGCCCATTCTGCTTGAGCCGGTGATGCAGCTCGCCATCTGCGTGCATGCTCGGTTCACTGGGGACATCACCGGTGGGCTGGCGCACCACCGCGCGCGCATGACGGGGATGGATGCCGAAGGGGATGACCAGATCATCAACTGCGTGATGCCTCTCAAGGAAGCGCGCGGTTACCAGACTCACCTCCGGTCGATTACCGCGGGCGAAGGTAGCTTCACGATGCGCTTTTCTCACTACGAGCCGGTCCCAGCGAACATCCAGCAGGAGATCGTCGCTGCCGCGAAGAAGAAGGAAGACCACTAGTCGCGCGACTGTCGTTGCGACCGTAGCTTCCGAGCTGCGTCTCCGGACCATGCGCTGCGGCCCTCACCCAGCGCTACACCTTGGCACCCGCGCCGTCCGATAAGGGGCCCCAGTGTTTCTGGACCCTTCTCTCAGCAAGAGGCGCGGCACATGGTTTCGATGGAGGAGCTGCTGAACATCCTGGTTCAGCGGGGCGGCTCGGACTTGCACATCTCCGTGGGCGCACCGCCGAAGGTGCGCATCGACGGCAAGCTCTACGATACTGAGCACGAGATTCTGTCACCCGAGGTTGCGCAGAAGCTGGTCTACAGCGTGTTGACCGCGGACCAAATCGCGACCTTCGAGAAGGAACTCGAACTCGACTTTTCGTTTGGCGCAGCCGGTCTCGGCCGGTTTCGAACCAACGCCTTCATGCAACGAGGCACGGTGGCTGCCGTCCTGCGGATCATTCCTTTCGAAACCTATGACTTCGAGCAGCTGGGGTTGCCGATTGCGGTCTGTGAGCAGGTCTGCTCGATGACCAAGGGGCTCGTGCTGGTCACCGGGTCCACGGGATCGGGAAAGTCCACGACGCTCGCATCCATGGTGGATCACCTCAACCGGTCGCGCCAAGGTCACATCGTTACCGTGGAGGATCCGATCGAGTTCTTGCACAGGAACGAAAACTGTCTGGTCAATCAGCGTGAGGTTGGGGCGGATACGCACGGATTCGGGCGGGCACTTCGCTCCGTGCTGCGGCAGGACCCGGACATCGTTCTCGTTGGCGAGCTCCGCGATCTTGAGACCATCGAGGCCGCGCTGACGCTGGCAGAGACCGGACACTTGACATTTGCGACTCTGCACACGTCGGATTGTGTGCAAACGATCAACCGCATCGTGGATGTGTTTCCGGCGCACCAGCAGCAGCAGATTCGGACGCAGTTGTCCTTCACGCTCCAAGCCGTGATTTGTCAACAGCTGTTGCCGAAGGCCGCGGGACGCGGCCGCGCGCTGGCGACAGAGATCCTGATCTGCAGCCAGGCGGTGCGGGCGCTCATTCGCGACGACAAGGTACATCAGATCTACTCGATCATCCAGACGAGTGGGCAGCTCGGCATGAAGACGATGGTGCAATCGCTGGTGGACCTCTATCGAGCAAGCGCCGTCAACTATGAGGACGCGATCGCTGTTTGTCCGGATCGGCAGGACTTCAAGCGGATGGCACACGTCTGAGAATGGCCACCTCGTTCGACAAGAAGCTCGGAGCGATCCTCGTCAAGGCGAATCGTGTCGCCCTTGATGACCTCGAGCCACTCCTTACGCGCGCCACCCAGGAGAGCGTGCGGCTGTCGGAGTTGCTCGTCAAGGATGAGATCCTTGGGGTCGGAGAACTCCTCGGCATCATTGCATCCGAGGCGAACGTTGCACCCGTCAATCTCGAACACGTCAAGGTCAGCCAGGAGGTCGTCGCGATCCTGCCGGAGCAGGTCGCGCTCTCGTATCGCGTGGTGCCGCTCGACAAGATCGGCGACTACCTGACGATTGCGGTCGTCAACCCGTTCGATGTACTCAAGCTCGACGACATCCGCATCATCACCGGATGTGAGCTGCGTCCTGTCGTCGCGCTCGAGGAGCATATCGAGGCCTTTCTTCGCGAGGTCTACAAGTCGGCGGAGGGTAAGGTCGACGAGATCATCGATGGCTTTACTGGTCAAGACGTCGAGCTCAAGGACCAGGCGGAGGAGACCAAGACCGACGACATGGACCTGGCGCAGAGCCATGACGAGGCTGCGCCAGTCGTCAAGATGATCAACAAGATCATCTATGACGGTGTTACTGGAAAGGCCAGCGACATCCACTTCGAGCCGTTTGAGCACAATGTCGTCGTGCGGTTTCGGAAGGATGGCGGTCTGATGAAGGTGTTCGAGCCGCCGAAGCGCATGCAGAACAGCATGACTTCGCGCTTGAAGATCATGGCGAAGCTCGACATCGCCGAGAAACGGAAGCCGCAGGACGGCAAGTTCCAGATGAAGCTCGGGAACAAGAAGATCGACTTCCGCGTGTCGACTCTCCCCGTCGTCTGGGGTGAGAAGGTCGTGCTTCGTATTCTCGATTCGAGCAACCTGGCGTTGGACATTCGGTCGCTCGGGTTCGAGGAGAAGTGCATGGAGGACTACCTGTGGGCTTGCGCGCAGCCCTACGGGAAGATCCTTGTTACCGGACCTACCGGGTCCGGCAAGTCGACGACGCTGTACTCGGCCATCAAGCACATCGCTGATCCAGAGATCAACATCGTGACTGTCGAAGACCCGGTCGAATACACGATGGATGGGATCAACCAGGTCCCGATCAGTTCGGTGCGCGGCCTCACGTTTGCCGCAGCGCTGCGGTCGATTCTTCGTCAGGACCCCGACGTGATCCTGCTCGGCGAGATTCGTGACCGTGAGACCATCGAGATCGCAACGAAGGCCGCACTCACCGGCCACCTCGTGCTTTCGACTCTGCACACCAACGACGCGCCTTCGACGATCACGCGCATGGTCGATATGGGCCTGGACCCGTTTATGATTGCCAGCTCGGTCCTGGTCATTGCGGCCCAGCGGCTTGCGAAGCGACTCTGCAAGCATTGCAAGCAGGAGGCCGACGTGCCAGTCGAGCGCCTACTCGACTTGGGGTTACCGGCCGCCGACATCGAGGAACTGGGTTCGACGACCTTCAAAGCCGTCGGATGCGGCAAGTGCGCGGGCGGTTACAAGGGGCGGTTCGCGCTGCTCGAGACCTTGCGCATGTCCGAGCCCATCAAGCGGATGATCGTCAAGGGAGCAGCGGTCATGGACGTCAAGGCCTACGCCATGGAGAGCGAGGGCATGATTACGCTGCGCCGCGCTGGACTGCGCAATGCTGTGCGCGGGGTAACTTCCGTAGAGGAAGTCCTGCGCGTCACGATGGCCGACGACTGATACCGTCATCAGTTCTCAATAGGCGTCCGGGCCGTGGTTGGCGGGCAGCGGTGTCCTTCGGAATCGGCGGTGCTCGACTCAAGGCTTCCGAACTGCAGTCCCCGTCCTATCGATCCAACCGAGTCGCCCCCTCACGACGCAGAAGTCGTGTTGAAGACGGGGCCCAGTTTCGACCGATGAAGGGCGGGAGACCGACGCATTCTGCCGGCCCCCTCCGCTAGACCAGTCAACCGCAGCCGGGGTTCCGGCAGTCGGAAGGAAGACCGATGGCGACACAGTTCCGCTACATGGCCAAAGACTCTCAGGGCAAGACCGTCACGGGCTCGATGAGTGCTGGCTCCCAAGGGCAGGTTGCCCAGGAATTGCGCAGGAAGAACCTGACACCAGTCAGCATCCAGCAGGGCGCAGGCAAGGTTGGCAAGCCAGCGAAAACGAAGGCTCAATCGAACGTCGGCGAGTCTCGCAAGACGCGAGGTTGGCAGAAGGCAAAACCGAAGGCGTCTCTTGACGAACTCGTGCTCTTTACGCGACAGCTCGCAACCATGCTCTCCGCCGGCATCCCGATGCTC
>CAYSWE010000284.1:0-6540 GCA_964434515.1 uncultured Phycisphaerales bacterium
ACTCGGGCGCTAAGGGCCCGCGGAAGAGTCGGTTCGTTCCAGCCAAGTTGCGTGCGCCGATGGCCTTCGAGCCTTCGACGGGGAAGACCCGCCACGATTCCGGATCCACTCTTGCAGCGAAAGGACGTCGGCCACCAGGTCTCGCATGCCCGCGAGCGCTAGGCCACGTACGTCGACGCGAGCGGATCGCCGACCATCGCTCGGTACAGGCGTTCTTCGGCGGCTACGCCGACTTGGATTCCGCTCCGTGTACGGATGCGGGCGAGGTTGCGTAGGGCGGCTTGGACGCGGCCCTTGGGCCCCGATGGTGGTCTGCCAAACGCGAGCGGCAGGAGGTAGGTCGTCAGTCGACGCACGGTCGCTTCGTCCTTGAGGGAGAGCCATGGCAGACAGCGGGCGCCGGCGCGGATGTCGAAGCGATAGGTGGCGAGACTTTCGAGTGTGTTCGGGAATGGCCCGGTCCATTGCAGGGCACGTTCGCCATGACTCGTGTTGGGGACGACTTGATAAAGGCGAAAGTGCAGCTGCGCGGCGGGATCGCGCTTACGGATCTCGGTGGCCAGACGGATGGTTGCACGCCGATCCCTTGGTTGCTCGTCGACGCAGCCGAAGATGAGGTTGTGCGTGCTACAGATGTCGTGTCCGTGCAGCCGGGCCGTCACCTCGAGGATGTCGCGCGCGCGGTGTCGCTTGCCTAGGGCCTCGAGCTGCGAATCGGACCCGGACTCGCTGCCCAACTCGATGCGGTGGCAGCCGCTCGCGCGCAGCAGCCGGAGATCGGGATCGCTGAGTCGAGCGACGTCTCCAACGGAACCGAGTGCAAACCAGCGCAGCCGCAGGCCGGCGTCGAGGAAGCCACGGGCGACGTCGAGCACGCGAGGCAGCCGGTGGAAGAAGTCGAGTTCGCCGATGGCAAGCTGTCGGATGTCCGTTTGTCGGACCACGATACGTGCCGACTCCACGACTGCAGCGGCCGGGAACACGCCGATCGGATTGTGTTCGTCGAAGCAGAAGGCGCAGCGTTTCGCGCAGCCAGATCCTGCATGGATCTGCAACGCGGGATCACCGTTTTCGAAGATGAGTGGCGACGGACGTGCGTAGCGCTTCAGTGGGAGTTGCCGTAACACCTCGATCCAGGACGGATCGAGTGGGCCGCGCTTCTGCGGCGCAGTGCGCTCGACCGCGCCGGGGTGCCCGAACGCGATGCCTCGGACGTCGCCAAGCGGAACGCCCGCGCGCAGGGCGTCCAGCAGGCGCGGCAGGACGATCTCGCCCGCATCCAGGACGAGGGCCTCGATTTGCTCCAAGATCTCCAGGTTTCGTGGCTCGAGGACGCGGAAAAAGCCTCCGCCCGCCACGCACGGGATCTCGAGGTCCTGCACCACCGTCAAGAAGCGCTGCAGTCCGCGGATCTGCTCGGCGGGGTACATCTCGGAGCACCAAGCTACCGCGAAGTCTGTCGTGCGAATCGCCGCGGCCCAGCTTGGATTGGGAGGGCCGTCGAAGCCCTCTTCGGCCAAGGTGATCTGGCAACCGGAACTCAGCAACGAACCGAGCACCGGGATCAGCAAGTGGGAAAGTCGCTTGGTGTCTGGGCCTGGGGCGAGCCAGCTGGGCTGGAACAGAAACACTCGGTGCCGGACAGGTCCGCTGGGGCAGAGATGGTGCATGAGACTCGCTGCGAGGTTCTGCGCGTAAGGAGGCCGCCACTGGAGCAGTCGCCCTACAGGGGAGCGCCGAACCCGCGCAGTTCGTCACTTCTAAGCTCGACATTAATCAGCGAACTCTACGAATGTAGAGCTCGGCGCGGCTCGCGACGATAGCCGGCGACACAGGCCGGTCGAGCCAGCCCCGATCCTACCAGAGATCCAGAATGCCGTGGTGGCTCTCGTCGGAGAGTGTCTCAAATGGGGCCTGGTAGTTCACGTCGCTCGCGAACCTCGTGTTCCAGGGAAGCGCCCGCGTATCACCGACGAGCCCCAGCGCGACGACCGCGAGCGTCCGTGAGGTGGTGCGGGTGCGCTGGTCATCGAGGATCTGCTGGATGCCGGGGATCGAATGCCGGTCGCCGATGAGTCCAAGGGCCTGGACAATGGACCGGCGGCCCGAGCGCGAATCGGCCTGACGCATCTTGGTCAGCAGGATCCCCGGGAGTTCCTTGTCGCCGAGCAACGCGAGCGCGACCGCGACCTCCGACAGCAGATGTGGCTGCCGGTCGGCGCGCGCTAGCAGCGCACGCAGCTTGTCGCGGGATTCCGTGTTGCGCATGAGGCCGAGCGCGACCGCGAGGTGCCCCGCGGCCTCGGTCTGGTTGCGAACCTTGGCGAGCCGTTGTTCGATCTCCGGCGCTGCATCGACGAAGCGCATGAGTCCGAGGGCCGTGGCAAAGCCGCCTGCGTAGAGCGCGTTGCGTGTGTCTCGGAACTGCGCCAGGATGGCTTCGGCCACCGTGCGGTCGATGCCGAGGTCGGGGTCGTCCTCTCGGGCGCGGCGGTCGAGGATGGCTAGCCCGAGCGCCAGCCACGGCTTCGACAACGTCGGTGTGCGCTCGTTCACGAGGCGCGACAGGAGTAGGTCGCGATTCTTTGCGCCGCCGATCTTGCCGAGCGCGATCGCGGCGAAGAAGCGCGCCTGTAGGTCCTTGCCCGTGACTAGATAGCTGCGCAGCCTGTCATTCGCGACGCTGTCACCGCGCTGCGCGATCCGGCCGAGTGCCTGGGCAGCGGATTGTCGGAGCCACGGCGACACGTTCGCGCCGCGCACGAGCAGCGCGCTGAGTCGCTTGGTAAGCGCGGCGTTGTCGGAGTGTCCGGCAACGTCGGCGATGGCTGTGATTGCATGCGCACGGATCTGCGCCGGCTCGCCCTTGCGCTCGATGAAGTCGCGCAGGAGCGACAGGACGCGGTGCTGCAGCACCCTCCCCTTATAGGTGTGATCCGAGCGCAGCTGACGCAGCGCGTGGAGTGCCGCAACCTTGAGGTCCCATCGATAGGGTTTCTTGAGGTTTACGATCCACTGGAGCGAGTCGAAAATCTCGAGTTTGACGTCAGGACGTGTCGTTGTGGCACCGGCGAGACCGAGTGCATAGCAGGCGAACGCACGCATGCGATAGGGGACGTGCAAGGTATGCGTCAGAGCGTGTCCGTGTTCGTTGCACGTTGCCATCGCCAGCAGGTCGGTCACCGCGGCGACGTCGCCACACATACCGAGCCCGAGGATTGCGTTCTCTGCTTGCCGACGATCGTTGGCATAGAGGAACCCCTTGAGGATGTCGCGCACGTCGCTGCCCCGCGACACGTGCGCCAATGCCAGCAGCGCGGCGCTCTTGGTAGCGCGCTTTGTGCGACTGTCCTGGATGACTTGCTTCAGTTGCTTGGCAATCGCCTGCTGGTCGAGTTTCGAAGGCGTTAGGACGCGGCGGCTGCCGACGTCGCGGCCACGGCCCATGACATAGTCGTCGGACCCGGTGACCGTTGCGCCGCCATACAAACTCGTCTTCAGGCGCAGGAATGGTGCTCGGTTGAATGCCCACCAGTGCTGCCACTCGGTGAGATCGGTGCCAAGCGTTGGAATGCCTCCCGTGGTCGGGCCGCGCCCTCGAGTTGGACCGCGAGGCGCACCCGGCAGCGGTGTGGTCGGACCCGACAGCGGGCCGGCGCCTGCCGGAGTGGTTGGGCCGGTCGGCGCCGTCGGTTCCGTGGGAGCCGTGTTGCTCGGATCCACAGGAGGCGGTGCATCACGCGGCGTCGTGCCGCCGCGCACGACGTCATCCGGTCCGCCATAGGCGCCGCGGCCGCCGCCGCGGTTGCCGCCGCCTCGGTTGCCGCCTCGGTTGCCGCCGCCGCCCATGTCGCCGCCGCCGCGGCACTGGGCGGCTACCTCGCCGCCGAGCAAGACTGTTGAGACTGCCAGTGTTCCGATCAGGACAAGCTTCCTACGCATCGGATGAGACTCCTTTACTCCAGTGGTGCCGGGGGGGCACGTTCTATGGTAGCCAAGAACCGGCGCCGTGGGGGCTTGTTTGCTCCGATGGCACCGAGGGTTTCGTTGGGATAGGCGAGCGACATCGCTCGCGGCGTCCCGAGGAATGTCTCAGACCTGCGTGTGAGCTCGGCCGAGAAAGGGGCATGTCGCTCGCCAGCCGCATCGCCCGCAACGAACGCAAGCGCCGTCACCGGCAGCGGCACCGGCTCTGCGCGCGTTGTTATGCCAGTGGAGGGCGCAACGACATTGTCCTGGTCGGCTCGCGCTGGCTCTGCGCAAGGTGCGTCGTGCGTAGCGGCGAGCTACCGGCCAAGTCGCGCGGTTCCGCTCGCCTGCGGAGTATGCCGCGCGCCCGCGCGCGAAAAATTCTTTGGTCCAACGCCGATGAGCGGCGCTTGGGGCGCCGTGTCGACGCGGCGCTTCGCTATGGATTCTTGATTCTGCGCTCGGCGCTCTACCTGCTCTTCTGGTACTTCGCTCAACGCAACGAGGTCTTCGGGCACGCGTTCACTGGGTTCCTCATTGCCGACGTCGCATCCTGGCTGCTGCGTCTTGGCTTGGAGCTGCGCCATGCGACCTTGGCGCTCTTTGTGGAGTTCGTCGCCCACATCGCTGTGGTTTGGCTTTGCTATGACGTTCCGGGTTTGCTCGAGTTGCCGCAGCGCGCCGACGATCGCGGCATCGTCGCGATGACCTTCTTCGGCGTGTTCAGCATTCGTGTCGTTTGGCACGCGATGCAGGATCGGCTTCAGCCGGATTCCTGAACCCAGAAAAAACGACTCTGACACGTTTTTTCGTCCCTCTCGTTGTTTCAGAACTGACACATCGCGTTGCCGTGCTCCCTCGGGGAAGGGCCTAGACTGTTCGCACTAATGCGCAGTCTTCTCGCCTTTTCGATGTCGTTCGCGAGCCTTGCCCTCTGTGGTCTTGGGCTCTGTCAGGAATCCCATACCCGCGTCTCTGGCCTGGAGGCTGGGCGCGCGCTCCCGGCGGTGCGTGTCTACGCGCCGGTCGGGCGCAATGCCGGCAAGGAGTTCGACGTCACGGCGCGTGTCGGCGAGGACGCGTGCGCGTTGCTCTTCATTCACGAGCTGACGCGCAACACGGCGCCGGTTATCCGCGGCCTCGATGGGCTGGCTCGGAAGCGCGCTCTGCTGGGCTTTCGCTACGTGCCGATTCTGCTGAGCGCCGATCGCACGGCGGCCGAAAAGCGGCTCGAAGCGGTCAATCGTTCGTTGCGGCTGGCCAATCCGATCGTCTTGAGCGTCGATGGTGCGGAGGGGCCCGGGGCGCTCGCGCTCAATCGCACCTGCACGCTGACGATCGTGTTTGCGAAGGCGGGCAAGGTGCTTCGTTCGGTGGGGTTGACCGACACCGGCCGCCAGGACCTGCCGAAGCTCGAGGCGTGGGTGACCGAGGCCTGCGGCGCGTTGCCGGCGACCCCGGCCGAGTGGCGCGCCCGCGTAGCGGCCCGGCTGCCGAGCGGCGAGGCGGCCGTGCGTAGCCTGCTGGTCGATGCGCTGCTTGCCAAGCATGCGGCCGAGGAGGCGCTGCGCAGCGTACGCCACGAGCTGCGCAAGAGCGCCGGCAAGCTGCGCCGGCTCGAGCGAAGCCGTGGCGGCAAGCGCGATCGTAGCGCGGCGCGGCGCGGCGGCCAGGCGATGCGCCGGCCGGCATCGAGACGCGCCGGTAAGGCGCCGACCGACGCGACGTTGCGGGAACTCTTGCGTGCGTTCATCAGTAAGCTCAACTCGGCGGACAAGGCCGACGATCTCTACCTGGAGATCACGACGCACGCTGCGGGCAAGCCGGACCTGGCGGCGCAGGTTGACGATATGTTCCGGCTCATCCTTTCGCTTGACTATGGCACGGAGCATGCTCGTTCGCTCGCCAAGAAGCACCTCACACATGCGCGCAAGCACCGGTAGCGGCGCGGCCCTGGCGCTCGGTTTCGCGCTGCTCGTCGGTGCCCGCGCACCGCGTGAGGGCGGATCGTTTGCGTTCGAGTTCGATGTGCTACCGCTGTTCGCGAGGCTCGGCTGTTCGGCAGCCTATTGCCACGGTGGGGCGACGGGCCGGGGCGGCTTCAAGTTGTCGCTCTTCGGCAGCGACCCACGCGCCGACTACACCGAGATCTGCGAGGAGTTTGGCGGGCGCCGGATCGACTTCGTCGACGCGAGTCGGAGCTTGCTGCTGCGCAAGCCGACCAAGCGGGTCCAGCATGGTGGCGGCCGCGTGTTCGATCGGCGTTCGGCCGAGTATGCCCGGCTCGCGGCGTGGATTCGCGATGGTGCTCCGTGGCGGCACGGTGTTGTGACGGCGCTCCGTTCGATTGCGCTGGCGCGCGTCGAGGATCATTTGCGCGTGACGGCGCGGTTTGCCGATGGCAGCACGCGTGACGTTTCGACCCTGGCGCAGTTCTGGTCTTCGGACGACGACGTCGTGCGGGTCGATCGGGATGGGCGGGTCGTCGTGCGTAGTTCGGCGTTGGCCTGGGTGTTCGCGCGGTACGCCGGGAGCACGGCGCGGCTCGAGTTCGTTCCGGCAGGCCACGCG
>CAYSWE010000285.1:0-6527 GCA_964434515.1 uncultured Phycisphaerales bacterium
TGTCACAGGGAACCACCTCGGCGTGCTGGTCGTCGACATCGCCAAGTACCCGAGAATTATCGACTCCAAGGTGAAGGCTGCTTGCGACCGGGCGGAGGAACAGTCGAAGCTATTCGTTCAGTGGATCGCCCTGCGCTTGAAGTCGATTCCTGCTAAGATTAGAGAGAGAGCCTGATGCCGACCGCAACACCACCTCCGCCGCCGAAGATCCAGCACTCGATCAGCCTCGACGAGCGGCTCGGTGCCGTCGCGGAACAGGTCGCGGTTCCCGGTAGACCCGGCCATACCGTCTCCGCCAGCTTGGCCCACGTTCCCTCGCGTGTGAACGTGCTGTTCGCGACAGGCGAGGACGATGTCGGTGTTCTGGAACTGAGCTTTGATTACTTGGATCGCATCGAGGAAGCAACGAAACCTGGTCTCGTGCAAGAGGACCAAGGTCGTTACGCGATTCACCTGGACGTTGGAGAAGACACGGGACGTATCTACCACATGCGTCTCGAGATCCGTGACTTCAGCGACGACAGCGTCGACGCCATCACGAAAGGAGTCTGCGCTTGTTTCAGAGACTACGTGGACCACCACAAGGACACGACGCTTCGGCAACGGGCCATTCTGCAGTCGATGGCGGTCCTTGTGAGCGGGCTACTGCCTCATCTCATCCAACGAGTACGCGACTCTCTGCAGAAGTAGTCCTATCGGCGACTCTTGGCGGCGCCCAGGATGTGGATCGACGCGGACCTGCAGGGGGCAACCAGCATGCGGTCTGCATGCCGGCTTGCGATCGCGGTCGAGCGTGCGGGCGCGCTTGTAGCAAAGCGCGCAACCTGGGCAAACCGACGAGCATGATCTGCACACGACGACTGCTGTCGAGATCACTCTCCGCAAGTGCACGGACCTTGGCGAGTGTCTCGTAGGGAAGCTTATGAGTCTTGTCGAGCGAGAGGATGTGCCCCAACGGTTCGCGGAGCTTTCGGCTCGCTCGCACTGCACGACCTGTCCGCTCTTTCGCCGCGGCGGATTATCCGCCGAGTCGGCGGCGGTTGGCAAAGCGGCCCTCTCGGGCGCGCGATTGTGTGCCGCGGGGCGGGACCGGCTCGCGCTTCTTGGTGGCTTGTTCTCGTGGCGGGCTCGGTCGAGGCATGCCGGCGGTGTCGCGTTGGACTTCGTCTGGGCGATTGGCTTTGCTGATCGCTACGTCGGGATCGACCTTGCCTTCGCGCACCAGGTTGACGAGCACCGATTCGAGCGTGCGCATTCCGTGCTTGCTGCCGGTCTGCAACTGGTTGAGAAGCTGCGCTGTCTTGCCGTCGCGGATCAGGGAGCGCACGGCGTCGGAGGCGATCAGGACCTCGTGCGCTGCGATGCGTCCGCCGTCGCTCCGCGCTAGTAGGCACTGCGAGATGACACCCTGCAGCGAGCTCGCGAGCTGCACGCGCACCTGCATCTGTTGGTCGGGCGGGAATACGTCGACGATGCGATCGACGGTGGAGATGGCGCTGGTCGTGTGCAGCGTTCCGAACACCAGGTGACCGGTTTCGGCGGCCGAGATGGCCAGGCCGATGGTCTCCAAGTCACGCATCTCGCCGATCAGGATGACGTCCGGGTCCTGGCGCAGGGCGCGTCGCAGCGCTTCGCCAAAACTCGCGCAGTCGGAACCGATCTGGCGTTGCGTTACGAAGCATTGCTGGTCTCGGTGCACGAACTCCACCGGGTCTTCCATGGTGAGGATGTGACCGCGGCGCGTTCGGTTGACGTGGTCGAGCATGGCGGCGAGCGTCGTCGACTTGCCGCTGCCGGTCGGACCGGTCACCAGGACCAGGCCGCGCGGTTTCTCAGCGAGATCCAGGCACACCTTGGGGAGTCCAAGCTTCTCGGCCGAGGGAATCTCATTCGGGATCTGCCGGATCACCAGCGCGATGCCGTCGCGCTGGGTGAGCGCGTTGACGCGGAAGCGCGCTACACCGTCGATGGCATAGCCGAAGTCCAGATCCTGCGCTGCCTCGAAGCGTTCCCATTGCTCGGCGCTCATCAGAGCGCGCGTGAAGGCGATTGCCTGGTCGCTCGCGATGGCCGGGTGGTCTGGCAAGGGCTCGATGTGGCCGTCGATGCGAAACCCCGGGGAGCTGCCGACCTTCAGGTGGAGGTCCGAGGCTCCCATACCGACCATCTGCCGCAGCAGCTCTATGATGCCTGAATCGGACACTCCTCAACCCCTCCCCGACGTGGCGTGGAGAGGTCTATCGTGCAGACCGTGTCCGATCTTGATCGCTGAAGCTACAAGCCGATCAGAATGCGCGCGAAGCCGCTGAAGGTGAGTCGTCCCGGCGCGCTCGCAACGAGCGCTGCGCCCTGCGCGGCGAGCTGAGCACAAGCGAGTGCGCGATCATTCGGAATCGGGATCGGTAGGCGAGTCGTGGAGCCGCCGGAGAAGGCGACGCCGGCCGCGACCGTCGGTGCGGCCCAGAGCCTGCAGCCCGTGAAGCCCGCCGCCGTGAGATCGATCGGACTTGGTAGCGCTCCGCCGAGCGAAAGCCAGATGACGCCGGCACCAGCGGGAGTTGGTCCTCCTGTGAGACTCAGGGACACGGTTGTGTTGATCTTGCCCGTGCCGCTACCAACGATTGTAAGCGGACCCGGGTTCGAGCCGCAGCCGACGCCGAACAGGTCGACCGAGCCCTACAAGACGCCGAGGCGCATTTTGAGGGCCGCTCGGCTCGGCGTGCGCCCCGTAGTCGGTGGCGATCCGGTCCACCCGAAGGCGAACAACCGGTCATTCGTGCTCGCTCGGTGAAAGCCGGCCCTCCCTCGAGCACCCGTGTTGTCATTGCGTGTGACGATCACTTCGATGACCAGATTCTCGCCGCGCGGCGGGATCATGAGATAGGGCCGCTGTAGGCCGACGTTGTTCCACGCGTCCTGGACCATGGGCCAGGTGTGCATGGCGCCCTTGTAGACGACGACCGGGTTGATCGAGAGATTGTTGGCGAACGTCGTGCTCAGGGTCGCGGACTTGGTCTGCGCCATGGTGATCTGCAGCGTCGCGGACGTGTGCTGGTAGCCGTTGCACGGGGTAAACGCCAGGCTGCAGATGCGCTTGGGCGCGAGGTTGTTCCCCAGGTCCGCCTTGCGCACGAGCACTTGATAGCGCTGATTGGCCCACGTGGTGCTGCTCGCCTGGGTGCCCCACGGGATCACGTTGCAGGGTCCTGCACTGGGGCGGTTGTCGGGGATGTAGAAGTAACTCTGCGCTGCAATGGGACTTGCCAGGAAGCAAAGGAGCGGACAGAGCGCACGAACGTGGGGGAATCGCAGCATGTTGAACCTCAGAATGAGAAAGCAAGGAACGTTGTCTGGCTTGGATCGCGCAGATGCCGTGACTCTAGCCGAAACTCTCCCAGCTGGGCAGTCGCTGCTGCCGGCGAACTCGTCCCCGGCACACGGTCGTGCGGAAAATGGTGGGCGATGCAGGACTTGAACCTGCGACCCCTAGCGTGTCGAGCTAGTGCTCTAGCCAACTGAGCTAATCGCCCATCCCGTCGCATGTTGCGCTGCCGAACAGCGCACCATCGAACGCACGGGCTAGAGTTACCCGGTGCCGGCCGCTTCGCAAGAACTTTCCCGGACCACGCTCCTCGGATTGTTATTGCCCGTGGTTCCGTGCGATACTGTGGCACGGCCGCGAGGATGTCTTGGAATGAGGCGGCCGCTTGCCTCCGTTCGTTCCCGCAACCGCTCCCCTGACCTTATCCGCCTGACTCTGCCTGCTCGTTGTTACGGCAGCGAGGGAGAATGGCGCCGAAGAAGAAGCTGATGGCTCTGAGTGCCAATGTGCCGCTACCGGCATGGGCGAGGCCCGTGCGATGCCAACTCTGTGGCGTGCAGTGGGTGCTGGAACGGCGCGCCGACGGCGTGCATTGCGTTGCGTCCGACGGCGCGGTGCTGTGGGAGGGCATGCTTGGATTGCCAGAGAACGACGCGGAACTGACGCTCGAGGTCATGCCGCCTCGCTATCCGATCGAACTCGAACTGGAGTCGCACATCGTGCTCGCACCCGGCGGGGAGGTGCGCGGCTGGATTGCTGTGCCGCTCGAGACGCGACTGCTCTGGTCGGGCGCAGGGGCCGTGGACGAGCTCGTCCGCCTGGAGCCACCGGGCCTTCGTGTCGGTTGGCGCGACGGCGAGGGCTACCACCATCCGCTGGTCGCCAGGCTCAGCAAGGCTCCTCGCGCCGAGCGCGGCGAGCGTTGCCTCTGGTTAAGGGCATACTTCAGCAATCGCGGGCCGGAAACCGTTCGTCCTCAGCGTTGTCGGCTCAGCCTGGCTTCGATCCGGCTGCGGCGGATGCGTGGGGTCGTGGTTGGCCCGCGCGTGACGTGGGTCTTTGGCATCCGTGGCGGAGTGCGCGTCACAGAGTTGCCGGGCTGGAAGCGACCCCAGATTCTGCAGCCGGACTTCCGGCGCCTTGGAGAAACAGCATCGTGAGATTCAGGAACAACCGATGGAGTGCACTGGCCCTCTGCGTCGTCGGTTTGGTCGTCGTTGGGTGTGCCGTGCGCGATCCGGGCCAGGCCCGTCCGGACGAACTCGCTGAGCGTGAGCGAATGCAGCTTCGCAAGATTCTTGCTGATCTTCGGCAGGAGCAGGGTGCGCGGCGCGAGGTCCGAGACGCGCGCCTCGAGGCGCAGCGCCGGGCGTTCGTCGTCCGGAAAGTGGATTCGGCGATGGCGCCGATCGAGGTCCGTCTCAAGGCCATGGAAGCGCGGCTCAAGGAGGCTTCGGCGCCTGGCGTTCCGCGCAAGGACCTGGCCGTGGTCCGTTCGCGACTCGACAAGCTCGAGCGGCTCTTGAGCGAATCCAAGGGACAGGAGAGCGTGCGTCGTGACGTCGCAGCGATGGAGACGAGGCTGCGAACCGAGTTCATGGGCCTCGTCGACGCGGCCAAAGAGCGCCAGCGCCAGGCGACGGTCGTTCAGCGCAAGGATGCCAAGGGCATCGCCACGCTGCGCGTCGGTTTGGATTCGGCGGGCAAGCGCATGGAGGCGATCGCCCAACGGATCGCCGCGGTCGAGAAGGCTGCGGCCGCGCAAGCAAAGGCCGCGGGCGCCAAGCCGGTGTGGACTGCGGCCGAGGCGCAGGCTCTACGACAGCGCCTGTCTGGCGCGCTGGCGCAGATCGACAGCCTGGCAAAGCGTGTTCGCGTGCTGGATGACGCCGAGCAGCGTCGTGCCAAGGAACCGAAGAGCAGCGAGGACGGCGTGCCTGCTGCGGCTGTCAGCCAGCTCACTGGCGCACAGGCGAAGCTTGACGCACGCATCGCCGCAATCGAGAAGGCCAACCGAGAGCGGAAGCGCGCGCTCGAGTTCGCCCTCGCAAAGGAACGCGTAGAGTCGCAGAAGAGGCTCGACTCGAAGATCGCGGCGCTCGCCGCCGAGGGGAGTGCCGTGGATCGCTCCGTTCTGGCGAAGATGGAGTCCGATTTCTCGAGTCGTTTGGATGTGTTGTCTAAGAAGCTCGCTGCTGCTGTGCCCGCGAGTGCCGATCTGCGTGGCGCGGTCGGCGCGGTCACCAAGGGGCTGGCGGACGAGCGGAGTGCGCGGACGACGCGCGAGCAGCAGCTCGATGCCAGCGTGAGCAGACTTGGGACGAAGCTGAGCGAACTTGAGGCACGTCTCTCCGCCAAGCAGACGATCGCGCCGGAGCGGATCGTCTCGGGCCCGGCCGACGGCGGCGGGACCGGCGGCGCGGCGCCCAAGCAGGCTGCGTCCAGCAAGGTTCGGTCCGACAAACTCTGGGATCGAGCATGGATCTGGATTCCGGGGGCGGCCCTGCTGCTCTTGTTGCTGTTCTTGCTGTTCCGCAAGGGGGATGACGAGGTCGTTGCGGAGGAGGCGCTCGACGAGGACGAAGTGTTCATCGTGCCGGACCTCGAGAGTGACCTCGACCAGATCCCGGCATCGGAGACGGACCGGCTCGTAGAGGAAGCCTTGGACGACCGGACGCTGGCGTCGGTGACTGCGCGCACGAGCGTCAGCACGGGCGTTGCGCCGCGCCCAAACGGTGCCCCGGTTGCGGTCGACGAGGCTCCGCGGGTGCAGAGTCTGCGGATTCCGCCCGAGGACGCGGTCGCCGGTGGCGACGCCGCGGTGCGCGGTCTCCTGGAGTGTGATCCCCGTGTGCTCGTCGAGCCTGCTCCACGCATCGAGCAGCGCGCCGACGGCTCGCTGTCCATCCGATTCTACGTCCGTGGGCACGTCGAGCAGCGCGACGCAGAAGAACTCACGACTCGTTGTCGGATGCTGGCATCGCGCGGGTAACCTCCCACGGAAGGTCTCGCTCTTGTTGCAGGCCAGCTGTAGTTGCAGACGCTGTCACAACCGATCCAACATGGAGATGCGCGCATGATCCTCGGCGTTCCGAAAGAGATCAAACCCCAGGAAGGTCGAGTCGGCATGGTGCCGGCTGGAGTCAACGTGCTCGTCGATGACGGGCACGAGGTGCTCGTTGAGCGTGGCGCCGGTGCTGGCTCG
>CAYSWE010000286.1:0-6484 GCA_964434515.1 uncultured Phycisphaerales bacterium
TCGCCTCCCGAAGGCGACGTTTGTCGCGAACGCCGTGTTCGACGAGCGCGAGTTGGATATTGCGCTCGATCGACAGCGGGAACGGGTTGGGCTGCTGGAAGATCATGCCGATTCGCTGGCGCAGTCCAGGCGAGGCGTCCTTGGTGGCCAGCGCGTCTTGACCATCGACCAGGACGCGGCCAGTCACCGAAGCGCCTGGGATGAGATCCGTCAGCCGATTTAGCGCATACAGGAAGCTCGATTTGCCGCAGCCCGATGGCCCGACCATGGCGGCGATCCGGCAGCACTCGAGCTCGAGTGTCACATCCTCGACCACGGGCTTTCCGTCGTAGGAGACCGTGATGTGTTCGGCGCGAATCATGCCGCCAGTCTCCTCGAGAAGCGCGTGGTCACAAGGCGCACGGCACAGTTGAGAGCGAGCAGAATGACGACGAGCACCAGAGCACTCGCATAGGCGCGTCGGTCGCCGCCAGGGACGTTCATGGCCAGGTCGTAAATGTGGACGGAAAGTGCTCGGCCGGAATCAAGCGCGCTCCGCGGGAAGCGAGTGACGTAGCCCGAGGTGAAGATGAGCGCTGCGGTTTCCGAGAGGGCGCGGCCGATGCCGAGGACGAGCCCAACCGTCATGCCGGGAGCGGCCGCTGGCAGCAAGATACGCAGCAGCTGTGTCGTGCGTGAAAGGCCCAAGGCGGTCGCTGCCAGTCGTTGTTCCCGCCGCACGGCGCGCAGCGCCTCCTCCATCGTACGGATCAGGATTGGCAGGATCATGCACGCCAGAGTGAGGCCACCGGACAAGATGGAGTATCCGAGGCCCAGCGCAATGCAGAAGAACGCATTGCCGAACAGACCAAAGACGATCGAAGGCACCGCGCTGAGCATGTCGAGGCTCATCCGCACCCAGTGTGCGAGGCGCGCGCTGCGACCGGATGCTTCGGCGAGGAGGACGGCGCAGAAAAAACCAATCGGCAGGGCAGCTGCTGTTGCGGTTCCGACGATCCAGGTCGTCGAGACCAGGAGTGAACCAATGCCGCCTTCGCGCCCAGCGCGCTGCGGTTCGTCTAAGAGAAACTCGGCGGAGAGGCTCCCCGCGCCGCGCCACGCAAGGTCGCCGACGATCCAGACTAGGAGCAGGCATACTCCCATAGAGATCGTCCAAAGGGCGAGTTCCCAAAGGCGTTCGCGATTCACGCTTGGCGCCCCCTTCGAAGTGCGCTGAGGGAACCGCCGAACAGGTTCGCGAGGACGATGAGGAGCGCGACGCCGAGCATCAGGACGAGGCCGACGACGAAGAGAACGGAGCGGTGCTCGGCCGTGGCGTAGCCCATCTCGAGGGCGATGTTGCCGGTGAGTGTGCGCAGCGGATCGCGCAGCCCGGCAGGCCAAGCGACGACGTTGCCAGCCACCATGAGCACCGCCATCGTTTCGCCGATGGCGCGCCCAGTCGCCAACACCAAGCCGGCCAAGATGCCGCGGCGTGCGGCGGGGAGAGCGACGCGCCGCGCGCGAGCCACCGGGCCAAGTCCCAGGGCGGCGGCGCCCAGCAGAAGCTCCTCGGGAACGGCGAGCAGCGCCGCCTCGGTCGAGAGCGCGATGGTCGGCAGTAGCATCAGCGCGAGCACGATCGACGCTGCCAGAAGGCCTTGTCCTGAGCGTTCGCCGCCGCCGATGAGCGGCACCAAGACCACGAGGCCCCACAGGCCGTAGACCACGGACGGAATGCCGGCGAGAACCTCGACCAGCGTGCGATGCATGCGTGCGACCGGGCGTGGCGCGATGAGCGCATTGAAGAGCCCCGCGCCGACGCCGAGCGGCGCGGCCAAGAGCAGCGCGCCGAGTGTCGTGGCCGCAGTAGCCGCCGCCATGGCCAGCAAACCGAACTGACGATCGGCCGGGTGCCACGTGCCGCCGGCGACGAACTTCGACCAGCCTTCACGTCCCAGCGCGTCCCTGGCCTCGCCGAGCACGAAACCCAGAACCAAGAGCACGAGGGACGCGGCCAGGAGCGCGCTGCCGAGCATCACAATGGTCAGAACGCGATCTCGTAGCGCGTGCGTTCGCACTCGTGGGGCGTCCACCGGTGCCCGGGTTAGTGGCTCGCAATCGGCACGAACGACTCGCGCCGCACGATATCGTGATTGGCGCTCGACTTGGCAAACTCGATGAACTGGAGGGCCAGTGTGCTCGGAGTCCCGGCTGTCACAAGATTGAGTGGCCGGGCCAGGGAATAGGTGCCGTTGGCCACGTTCTCGGTCGTGGCCTGGACTCCATCGAGCGCGAGCAGGCGAATCGAAACGCCGGCCGTGATGTCCACCTCGGCCGTTCCGATCGACACGTAGCCAATCGCGCCCTCGGTCCCCGCGACGGTCTTGATGGCTTGTTCGTTCTCGCCAGCAATGATGTCTGCGTGGATGTCGCGCGACGCCAACTCGAAGTGCTCGAGGAACACCGCCAAGGTCGCTCGCCCCTCGGCCTTGTTGACGACGGTGATCCGGCCTGGCGAACCGCCGACCTCTTGCCAATCCGTGATCTTGCCGGTGAAGATCGCGCGCACCTGTGCGGCGCTGAGTTCTGCGACGTGGTTCTTGTTGTGGACGATCAGGCCAACGCCATCGCGCGCGATCGTGTGCGCGGTCAGGTCACCTTCCGAAGCCGCGAGTGCGCGACTCGCCATGCCTATGTCGGCGTTGCCGGCGCGCACGTCAGCGATTCCGCGGCTCGAACCGCCCGATTGCACGTCCACATGCAGGCCCGGACGCGAGCCTTCGAAGCGTCGTCCGAGTTCGGTGGCCAGCGGCGCGATGGTGCTGGACCCGGTCAGCGTCAAGACGGTCCGTGTTCCGGCGGTTGCATCCTTGCTGCACGAGCCGGTGAGTGCCGTGAGCAGGAGCAGGAGGGGGGCGAACCAGGTGCGTGGCATCAGTGGGGTTACCGTGGCGGTGTTACTGCAGGACGTGTTACTGCGGGACGTGTTACTGCGGGCGGTCGTGAAACGTGAGCTGACAACAGCCGAGGTCGACTGCGCCGCCGTGCGCGCGCGATGAGACGAGGAAATAGCGCCGGTTTTGGCCCTCGGTCTCCGAGCGCACGAGGCCGGCATCACGCAGCACCCTCAGGTGGTGCGAGAGCAGGCTCTGCTCGATCCGCAACGCCGCACGAAGCTCACTTACGAGGCGCGGCTCGGCGCCCAGGAGGCGCATGACCTCGAGTCGTGTCGGGTCGGCGAGCACGCGCAACTTGGCAGCGCAGGAGTCGGCGGCGGTCGGCATACTTGGATCTTCATGCATATGAACGAGTATTCAAGTGTGAATCCCGAACCGGGCAGCATTCCCGTCATGGCATCCGCAGGTGCTGGCCGTGCCGGCGGATTCCGTTTGCGTCGGCGACGAGTGCCTGGAGCAGCGCGCCCATCGACGCGGTTCGTTCTGGGTGGGTTGCGGCGATGTTGCTCTGCTCGCCCACGTCGGTCATGAGGTTGTAGAGTTGTTCTTTGCCACGTCTGCCGTGGCTCGGGACGAACTTCCATGGCCCTTGGCGCAGGGCGACGCCGCGCGCTTCCTCGATCATATAGGGCAGCCCCCGCTCGTCCTTGCCCAGGAACGCTGCCAGCGTGTTGCGGCTGTCGATGGCCTCGGTTGCGTCGAGTTCGATATGCAGCAGGGCTGCAAACGAGGCGAGGAAGTCGATCTGATTGACCAGGGCGCCGGATGTGCCCGGTCGGATCTGCCCTGGCCAACGGATCATCAGTGGAACGCGCGTTCCGCCTTCATAGATCTGGTACTTGCCGCCGCGGTAGGGGCCCGAGGCATCGTGCCCGCGATCGACCTCGCGAGTCGATGTGGGCACGGTCGTCCCGTCGTCGTAACCGTCGTCGTAGACCGGTCCATTGTCGCTCGCAAGAATGACGATCGTATGGTCGCTGAGTCCGTGATCGTCGAGTGCGGCGAGGATCTCGCCGGTCGCCCAGTCGAACTCCACCATCGAGTCACCGCGATAGGAGAGCCTACTCTTGCCACGAAAGCGGGGGTGTGGCGCGCGTGGCACATGGATCGCCTGCGAGGAGAAGTAGAGAAAGAACGGCTGGTCCTGTTGGCGTTCTGCCAGGTAGGCCTTGGCCCGCTCGACGAACGTATCGGTCATTGTCTCGTCATTCCATAGGGCAGACCGACCACCCCATTGATAGCCGATGCGTCCAATGCCGTTGATGACCGAGTTGCGGTGCCCATGTGTGCTTGCGTAATAGGTCATTGCCGCTGGGTTACGCTTTCCGTCGGGGTACACCGTGCCGGCGAAGCCTTCCGGACGCCGGCCGACGAACAGCGGATCGCCCGGGTCGAGGTGTGCGACGCGGTGGCCATCGAGGAATACGCACGGCACGCGGTCGTTGGTCGATGGGAGGAGAAACGCGACATCGAAGCCGACCTCGAGCGGGCCGGGGCGGACGATCCCGTTCCAGTCGACTGGAGTCCGGCCGTCGCCGATGCCCAGGTGCCACTTGCCGATCACGGCGGTCTGGTAGCCGGCCTTCTTGAAGAGCCGCGGCAAGGTGAACATGTCGGGCGTGATCGTCGCTGGTGCATCCGGCGGCAGGACGCGCACGTGATGACGGAAACCATGGATTCCGGTCAGCAGAGAGAAGCGTGATGGCGTGCACGTCGCGGCCGAGCAGTGACCGTCCGTGAACACGAGGCTCTGGCTTGCGAGTCGATCGATGTTGGGCGTGGGGATCAGTCTTGCGCCATACGCACCGACATCGCCATAGCCAACGTCGTCGCCGTAGATCAGGACGACGTTGGGTTTCTTGTCGGGCGCCTTCCTGCCGCCGAGCACGCCGAACTCCGCAGCCGATGCCCAGGGGCCACCGCCGATCTCGCTCAGCGCGCGCAGCAAGACGTAGCGACCTCGGATCGGAGTGCAGGTCGCTGTCTGCGCAGTCTTTCGCTTGGCGAACGTCGCCGTGGCGTGTGGCTTGCCTTGGCCGAGTGTCGCCGGATCGTCGCCGACAAAGAACTCGCAGCGACCGATGCTTCCATTCCAGCCGCCGTCCTGTCGGGTCAGGTAGACGAAGCCACGCACTTCGTAGGCTTGCCCCATGTCGATCAGAAGCTCGTGCGGCTGTTTCGCCAGGACTGCGCCAAACCGCGTGTGCCAAAGCGTGCGAGGGTCCCCGTCGATCGCGTTTCGCGCGAGCTTGCCGTTGGCTCGATTCTCGCTGCTGACGCGTATGACCTTCCAGTTGGTGCGCGGGATGAGTCCCTTCTTGGGTAGCTGGTGAACCCGGCCGCGTCGCCCGCGTCGCGTCCGCTCGCCGCTGGCGCGCCGGTCCTTTTGATGGAGCCGCCGATCGCCCCAGTCGCCCTCGCGCGCCGGTTCGTGGGCCGTGGCGGCAAACGCCTTCATCTTGGCGAGCACGTCTGGATGCGCCGCCGCGACGTCCGTAGTCTCCGATATGTCCTGGCCCAGGTCATAGAGGGCCCAGGCCGCCTTGCGGCCCGTGCGAACGGCCTTCCAGGATTCCATGCGCACGGCCCTCTGTCGGCCGAGTTCCCAGTAAAGGAACTCGTGCCGAGGTTGCTCGCGACCCAGCAACTCGGGTACGAACGACAGGCCGTCGATGTCCTCGGGGACCGTGGCGCCGGCAAGTTCGGCGTAGGTAGGCAGCAGATCCGGAAAGTAGCACAAGTGGTCGCTTACCCGACCACGTCCGATCTTGCCTGGCCAGTAGGCAATCATCGGCACGCGCAGGCCGCCCTCATACAGGTTCCCTTTTCGGCCGCGAAACGCGATCCCAGTCTTTGGGTCGACATTGGGCGCGTGGAAGCCGCGCGGGTGCTTTCGGTCCTTGAAGTAGTCGTTCCCGCCGTTGTCGCCCGCAAACATTACGAGCGTATTGTCAGCGATACCGAGCTTCTCGAGCAGCGCCAGCACGTCGCCCACTTGACGGTCGACCATCGTGACCATCGCCGCGTAGCGTCGAGCAGCCTCGGGCCAGGGCTTGTCCTTGTAGATCTGCCAGGCGGGGTCCTCATCTGGAATGTTGAATCTGCCGTGCGGTGGCGTCACCGGCATGTAGCAGAAGAATGGTCGGTCCTTGTTGCTACGCATGAACTGCATTGCCGCGTCGACGATCACATAGTGCGCGTAGGTCTTGCCAGCGCCGCCGCCGTGGTTCCCTTCGAGGGGCAGCTCCTCGCTGTTGTGCACCAGGTAGGCCGGATAGTAGGTATGCGCGTGCACCTGGTCGTAGTAGCCGACGAAAGTGTCGAACCCGTGCTTTTCGGGCACGCCAGTCGAGCCGCGTCCGCCGCAGCCCCACTTGCCGAATCCGCCAGTAGCATAACCAGCGCGCTTCAGTACCGAGCCGATGGTTTCCTCTTCCGCCCGCAGCGGGGTCCCGCCGCTATTGCTGCGCACGGACGTATGCCCGCTGTGCTTGCCCGTCAGCAGGCATGCACGCGTCGGTGCACAGAGCGACGAACCCGCAAGG
>CAYSWE010000287.1:0-1321 GCA_964434515.1 uncultured Phycisphaerales bacterium
AAGATCTCCAGCCCCCGCGGTGGCCGTTAGTTCGCGCGCGAGTTCGTCGCGACGACGCGCGACGGCGAGAGTGAGTCCTCGGGAAATCGCGCCACCAGCGCTGCGAGTCCTGCCGAGTCCGCGGCGCAAGGAGCTGCTCATGGGTAGGGATTGGCAGAACGAAGTGCTCGGCTTCTCGTTTGCGGATCCGTGGGTGCTGCTCGTCGTGCCGCTGGTGTTGGCGATCTGGTGGTGGCGGCTCCGCCGTCGTGGACCGGCGCTCGGGTTCGTTGATGTCGACTTGCTGGCGTCGTTGCCGCGCACGTCGCGGATGCGTTTCGCGTCGTTGCCGTTGCACTTGGTTGCGCTCGGATTGCTGCCGGTCTGTTTGGCACTGGCGCGTCCGCAGAGACTGTCGCGCGTGCCGCTCCAGACCGAGGGGATCGACATTCTGATTGCGATCGACCTCAGTGGGTCCATGGCCGAGCAGGACATGGACCTGAGCGGCGGTCGGACGCGGCTCGATGTCGTCAAGGACGTGGCCAAGCGCTTCATCCAGGGACGCGTCCATGATCGCATTGGGCTCGTGTCGTTTGCGCGCTACCCGGACTTGGTTTGTCCAGTCACGCTCGACCACGAGGCGGTCAAGCGGTTTCTCGAGCCCTTGCAGCACCGGTCGAATCGAGGTCGGGATCCGGAGAATCGCACGGCGATCGGGCGCGGGCTCGCGCTGTGCGTCAAGCGACTGAAAGGCAGCAAGGCCAAGAGTAAGGTCGTGATTCTCCTGACCGATGGCCAGGAGAACGTTGGTGATATCCTGCCTGCGGCGGCCGCCAAGCTGGCCAAGG
Source organism: uncultured Phycisphaerales bacterium (assembly GCA_964434515.1). Lineage (GTDB taxonomy): Bacteria > Planctomycetota > UBA1135 > UBA1135 > CAYSWE01. Next base: position 828 of record CAYSWE010000287.1, read on the forward strand.
ACAGCGACATCCGCGTCTACACGATCGGCGCGGGTCGGGGGCAGCGCGTGCCACCTTTCGGTGAGATTCGCAAACCCGACTTCAGCGACTTGCGGAAGATCGCGGAGGTTACGGGCGGCGAGTTTTATGAGGCGGAGACCGACCAGAAGCTCGATGCCGTGTTTGCGCGGATCGACAAGTTGGAACGCGATCAACTCGAGGATCCCATCTACATTGCCGACGAGCTGTTTTTTCCGTTGCTGGCGATTGGCACGTTGCTGCTCTCTGCGGGCTACCTGATGCGGCTGACCTGGCTCGTGGAGGTTCCATGAGCGAGCTCGAGTTCCTACACCCTGAGCGCTGGCCAGTCCTGTTCGCGCCGCTCCTCGTTCTGATCCTCGGAGTCTCCGTGCTCAGGCGACGGCGCGCCGCGAGCCGAGCGTTCGCGGACGTCGAAGCGCACCCGGTGCTGATCGTTGATGCCGGTCGGCGCGGTGGGCGCATCGAGCTCGCGT
>CAYSWE010000287.1:1331-2711 GCA_964434515.1 uncultured Phycisphaerales bacterium
CGCGTGCACGTTCTTTGGGTTGCTCCTGCTGGCGCTGGCGACGCTGGATCCGGCGCTTGGCTATGGAATGGCGAAGGTCGAGCGTCGCGGAACCGAGCTTGCGGTGTGCCTCGACACGAGCCGCTCGATGCGTGCTGAGGACCTGGCGCCGACGCGGCTGGCTCGGGCGAAGCGGGACATTCGCGCACTGCTACCACGGCTCCGGGGTGATCGGATCTCTCTGGTTGCGTTTGCGGGTGACGCCAAGATCATCTGTCCCTTGACGCATGACTTTGCAGCGTATGAGAGTCTGCTCGCGACGGTGAGCGACACGACGACGCGCCGCGGTGGGACCGACCTTGGGGCGGCCATTCGCACGGCGTTGGCCCTGCTGCCCGCCGATGGTGCGGCGTCGCAGGCGATCTTGATTCTTTCCGATGGCGAAGACCTCGAAGGCAAGGGACGCGCCGAGGCCGAGCTAGCTCGCAAGCGCGGTATCCGGATTCACACGATTGGCTATGGCTCGCCGCAAGGCGCCAAGGTGCCGACGGACGACGGTGGGTTCTTGCGCGACGAGCACGGTAAGGATGTGATTACGCGCATGGATTCGCAGGGGTTACGCGCCCTGGCGCGGAGTTCGGGAGGGACGTTTCTGCCTGCCGACGGCGTGGCGCTGCCGCTCGTGGAGTTGTTCGACAAGCGCATCGAGCCCATGGAGCAGCGTCGGTTCGAGGCCGAGACTCGTCGCCGGCCGTTGCAACGGTTTCAGTGGCTCGTCTTGCCAGGACTCGTCTTGTTGTTGATCGCCTTCCTCGACAATGGGCGCATGCGGAGGAAAGTTTCATGACCCGGATCGCTGCATCCTTCGGCCTCATGTTGTTGGTTTCTGCGCCTGCCGTGGCGGGTGATCGGGAGGCTTTCCGTGCCGGTGTCAAGCTTCTGCGCGAAGGCAAGGCGAGGGTCGCGTTGGCCAAGCTCAAGGAGGCGGAACTCAGTTGGCAGAAGCACGACGAGGAGATTCCGGAGGCGTTGTTGGCGGATCTTGCGTTGGCGGCATGGCGCAGCAAGCAGCCAGGTGAGGCGGAGGGCTATGCGGAGCGAGCCGCGGCGCGTGCGAGTCGCTTTGGGTTTCTGCGCGACACGATCGTCGGTGCCGCACGCCTCGCCGAAGCGCAGAAAGCGTTGCTGGCGAAGGAGCCAAAGGCGCTCGAGGCTGGGATCGAGAGTGCGAAACGTGCGATTCGGTCGTTCGAGGACGCGCTAGCGCGGCGCCCTGCGGTAGGCGAGGCCGCGCGCAATCTCGAACGCGCCATCCACGCGCTGGAGGCACTCGAGAAGCGAAAGAAGGAATCCAAGAAGAAGAACGACAAGAAGAAGGACAAGAAGGACAAGGACAAGAAG
>CAYSWE010000287.1:2811-6452 GCA_964434515.1 uncultured Phycisphaerales bacterium
GGAATCCAAGAAGAAGAACGACAAGAAGAAGGACAAGAAGGACAAGGACAAGAAGAAGGGCGACAAGAAGAAGGGCAAGCCAAGAAACGACAAGAAGAGCCCCAAGAAGCCGGACGAGAAGAAGCAGAAGAAGCAGAAGAAGCCGGACGAAAAGAAGCCCGACGAGAAGAAGGGCAACAAGAAGAAGGAGAAGCCGAAGCCGTCCCAGGCGCCGAAGCCGTCCCAAGGCAAGCCCAAGCCAGCCCAGAAGAAGAAGGGCAAGCGAGAACTGACACCTGAGGAGACCAAGCGTTTGCTGCGCGCGTTGGCCGAGATCCAGAAGCGCAAACTGCAGATGCGCAAGGACAGTCGGCCGCGCCATGTGCCCGGCAAGAAGGATTGGTAGTGCTTGGCGCCACGTATCTCTTTGCCGCGGTGTTCGCCCTGGGTGCGGCGGTTTTCCCTCAGGCGGGCAGAGTCGAGTTGCGCGGGCCGCAGCCGGCCACGGTTCGTCCGGGCGAGCCCGCCGCGGTCGAGCTGCGCTTCCACGGAAATACGGCCGCCGAATTGCTTGAGCTCCCGCGCGTCGCGGGGCTACGGATGCAGGCGGGCGCTCCGACGCGGTTTGAGTCGTCGAGCTACGTCAATGGACGCGTGACCCGCGACGTCGCGACGACCTGGACGATCCAGCTCGTGGCCAATCGCGCCGGAGTCTTCCAAGTGCCCGCGTTCCGCGTCCGAGTTGGTAAGACCCTGCACAAGGCGCGGGGGTTCAAGCTGCGCTGTGTTGCGGCCATCGAGGGGGCGACGCGCGCCTTCCTCGAGTGCGGGGTGATTCCCAAGCAGGTGTTTGTGCATCAACCTCTGGACGTGTGGATCCGGGTCGGCGTCGACGTCGCCCTGTTCGAGCGCATGCAGCGGATTCGCCCGCAGCAGCCCAACGTCTATGGCTTGTTCGTCGACTGTCCGTGGTGGGACAAGTTTCCTGCCGGCTTGCCCGCGGAGCCGGACCCGACCCGTTTGCCGAGCGACCAGCCGTTGCTGCCAATCAACCGTTCGCTGCGCATTGCGGCAAGTCTCGGGCAGAAGGAGCGGGACCATCGCACGTTCCAGGTTTTCGAGTTGCGGCGGCGCTTCATTCCGCACAAGGCGGGGACGTTCGCGCTTCCCGGACCGACGATGCAGTTCGAGTGGGTGACGGGCTATCGAGATGGAGGCTTCTTGATGGGACGCGTGGCGGTCAAACGGAGCGTCTACGCCGCTTCGCCTGCGACATCGCTCAGCGTGTTACCTTTGCCCAAGGAGGGGCGCCCCGCGGGCTTTGGCAATGCCGTGGGCCGGTTCCGATTGAGTGCCGATCTTGCACGGTCCAGCCTCAAGGTCGGCGAGAGCGTTCAGCTCACGCTGCGGATCACGGGGAACGGGAACTTCGAGTTCTTGGAGTTGCCCAAGCTGACGGACTGGCGCGACTTCCATCTCTTTGGCACGAAGGTCGAGCGTTCGGCGACCGGCGTCACGGTCGTCTATGACCTCGCCGCCCTTGCCGACAGCGTGAGCGAGGTCCCTGCGATTCACTTCAGTTATTTCGACGTGGTCGCGAAACCGCCCGAATACAAGATTGTCTCGACGGCACCGATCCCGATCAAGGTTGCCGCGATTCCCGGTGGCAAAGGGCTCGATCCGCTACCGAACTCGGGGAAAGCGTTGACCGCCGGCATCGATGATATCTGGGACCGCTTGCCTGTCGAAGGCGAGGCACCGCGGCCGTTTCGCCCGGAGCCTTGGCTCGTCTGGCTTGCGATGCTCGCGCCGTTCGTGCTGTTTGGTGGTGGCGTATGGTTCGTTCGGCGCCAAGGTTTTCTGCGCGACAACCCCCATGTCGTGCGCAGCCGTCGCGCTCGTGAGCGCTTCGATGCGCGCATGGCGTCCGATGGTACGCTGCGTTCGTTTTCGTTGTTCGTTGCCGAACGCCTCGGGTGGGACGAGGGGGCTGCCGTTAGCCCGGATCTTCGCGAGCGGCTGGTGGCGCACGGTGTCGCTGACGAACTCGCCGATCGCGTCGTGGGGCTCATGGTTCGGCTGACGGAGAGCCGCTACGCGGGTGGCAGTGCCGAGGCACAGCACGCCGACGAGGCCCGTCGTTTGGTCGAAGAGCTCGATCGGGAGGTGCGCACGTGAGGGGGACCGTGGGCGTGTTCGTCGCTGTCCTCATGCTGGCCCTTGGTGGCCACGGCCAGGGTGTGCTTGAGAAAGCCGAGGCGGCCTATCGCCGTGGTGACTACGCCGCGGCACGCGACGCCTACGCCAGCTGGCTCAAGACGCACGATGACGGGCGCGTCGAATACGACCTTGGCAATACTCAGTTTCGACTCGGCGACTACGGGCGGGCACTCTGGCGATACGAGCGCGCGCGCCGGCGCCTCGGTGATCGCGAGGACGTCGTCTTCAACCGGAACCTGGCGCAACGCAAGCTCGGTAGGGGTCGTACGGATGCCAAGGGGATTGCTGCCAGCGTCAAGCGGCGTTTCCATGAGTGGCAGGCGGGGTCTTGGTTCAAGCTCGGCGTGGGCCTTGAGGGACTCGGACTGTTGGTGCTAGCGTTCTGGTTCAAGCGTCGTAGTTCGTGGTCGTTGGTCGTCGCCTTGCTCCTGCTGGCTCCGGGGGTGTTTGCGTTTACGCGTGCGCTCTCGGTCGACGACACGCGTCCGCTTGGCGTCATCATTCTCGACGACGGCACGCCTCTGCGCGGGGAGCCCCGCGAGCAGCTAGCTGCAATCGTGACGTTGGGAGCGGGCGTGCGTGCTGACCTTCTCTCCATGAGCGACCACTGGCTCAAGATCCGCGTGAAGGGCCGCGTGGGTTGGGTTCCGCGCCCGAATGCGGGTGTCTGGTAGATCGCGTCGCTGGAGCACGACGCAGTCAGCGATCGCGTGCGCCATGGTGTGTGCGGTCGAAGAACACGATTTCGGTTACGGAGATGACCGCAAAGAGCGCCGCGACTGCGCCGAGCACGATGGGTTGGTTGGCAGCAAGGTGTCGCACGAGGAGTGCGATCGTGACGGTCATCAATCCCATCCCGGCGAGCACGATCCAAGCCAAGCTGTGCGTGGTATGGCGGAGGCGAAGGTTGGCGGCGGAGACACCCAGTGATACCAGGAGAAACGTCAGGCTAGAAAACGTTGCGATGAGTTCAAGCGAGCCCAGCAGCGTGAATGCTCCGCCCAAGAGAGTGATCGTCACGACCGCTGCCCAAGGCACGTGAGTGCGTGAGCGGAGCGAAAACGCTTGCGGGACGCGAGTCTCCGTGGCCATCTCCGCCAACATCCGCGCGGCACCGAACAGCGTCGCGTTGATGGCAGAGGACGTGGCCAGCAGCGCAGCGATGTCCACCAAGACCGCGCCGGCGTTGCCGAGCGCCGGCTTGGCTGCAACGGCGAGTGCGTATTCCTCGGCGGCGACAAGGCTCTTGGCGTCGAGGTTGCCGAGCGCCACGACAGCCACGCCGACGTAGATCAGGGACGTGACCAGGATGGACGCATAGATGCCGCGCGGGATATTTCGGTCCGGATCCTTGGTTTCCACAATTGCGTTGGTGATCAGCTGAAAGCCCTCGAAGGCCACGAAGATCAGGGCGCCAGCGATGAACGGCGACGCCGGGCCGT
>CAYSWE010000288.1:0-6448 GCA_964434515.1 uncultured Phycisphaerales bacterium
CCATCGCCCAAGCATTCCTGCTCATGGGCACGCGCCCGAAGCGCAACTCGATCGGACGCTACGACGACATCGAGGTCCTGCCACTCGCACAGCTCCAGCGCCCGCGCATCGACGTCGTACTCAACGCCTCGGGCATCTTTCGCGACATCTTTGGTCTCCAGCTGGAACTGCTCGACCGCGCCGCGCGCAGCGTCGCTGCGCTCGACGAACCCAGCGAAGTCAACTACCTTCGCGCCAGCGTCGAGGCGCTCACTCCGAAGCTCGGCCTCGAGGCCGCGGCGACGCGGGTGTTCTCCAACGAGGCCGGCAACTACGGCACGCACATCGACCACATGGTCGGCATGTCCGCCTGGAGCGAACGCGAGGACCTCGCCAAGGTGTGGTTGCAGCGCAAGTCGTTTTCGTTCGGCAAGCGTGGCGAAAGCCGCAACGACGCCGTGGTCCTGCAGGCGCTCGCGGCCGGCATCGACACGACCTTCCAGAACCTCGACTCGAGCGAGGTCTCGATCATCGATGTGGATCACTACTTCGAGTACCTGGGCGGCATGAGCGCGCTGGTCGAGTCCGCTTCGGGCAAGCGACCGGCGGCGATGCTCGCCGACACCACGAGCGCAACCGCGCGCATGCGCAGCCTCGAGGAGACCGTGCGGCTCGAAACCCGAGCCAAGCTGCTCAACCCGCGCTGGTTCGAAGGCATGCTGGCGCACGGCTATGAGGGCGTCGAGGAGATCCGCAAGCGCCTGGACTACACGTTTGGCTGGAGCGCCACGACCGACGCCGTCGACGCCTGGATCTATCGCGAAGTGCACCGGACCTATCTCGCCGACACGAGCGTGCGCGAACGCATGCAGCGGGCCAATCCCCACTCCTTCGGCGCGCTCGTAGATCGACTGGCAGAGGCCGCGGGGCGCGAGTTTTGGCAGCCCGCTGCCCGGGAACAGGAGCTGCTCGACGCGCTGCGCGAGTCGTCCGAGGACGAACTCGAGGGCGTTCGCTAGCGCAAGGTGAGCGTGCGGCCGTCGCTGGCGGCGTCGAACCGCTTGGCGGCGCTGTTCCACACGAGCCACTGCGTATGGAGCTGCAGCGCGGCGTTGGGGAGCGGCACCGGGACCGTTGCGGTTCCGCGACCATCTACGGAGCCGTTCGTGGTCGGCACGGCAAAGCTCAGGATCGGTAGCGTCAGCAGGTTGCAGGTCGGCAGGCCGATTCCTGCCAAGCTGACCGAGACCTTGCTGGCGCCGATCAAGAGGATCGCGATGTTGACGCCCGCAGGTGCGGTGTCGAGGCCGAGCGCAAACCGCGCGTTGCCGCGGGATGGCAATCCACGGCCGACGCTGGTCGGAACCATCATGGACGAACCGGCGCAACCGGCGGCGTAGGGCTGGTAGCTGCTCGTGGCTCCCGGCTGATAGTACAAACCGTTGACGCTATTGAGTGTCCGGCGCGCGTTCGTTCCGACGCCGTCGACATCGATGCGAGCGAGCTGGCCCTTGCCAACGGGCACGACGATGTCGAGGGCGCCGTCGCGACTTCCCATGCCGTAGTGCCCTTGGTCGGGGTTCCAGGCAAAGGAGTTCTTGAGGGTCGAAAGCCCCGTCTCCCGCGGCGTTGGGTGCCAGTACTGCGTGACCTTCTTGGTCGCGAGGTCGACGCGAACGACGTCGCCGTACAGGCCAGCCGCGTAGAGCTTGCCGCCACGGTAGTGCATGTTCACGGGGAAGAAGCCTCGCGCTGTGCTGCCCTTCGTCGTCGGTAGCGTCAGCAGCAGGGTCGTCTTCTTCGTGACCCAGTTGTACTCGTAGACTTCGCCCAGCGTCCACACGGCCACATAGAGCCGGAGCCTACCATCGGTGGCGATCGCGTTGGCCAGGGCACCCCGGCGCCAGGTTGTCTGCGCCGAAAGATCGAGGACCTTGGTCGGATCGACGCCGCCAGCGGCAGGGACCTTCCAGAGGGTTCCGCCTGGGTTGGTGACGAACCAGAGGTTCGCTCCAAGTCTGGCGATCTGCGAGATGTTCGTCTGTCCGGTGAGCGCCGTGGCGGTCTTGAACAAGAGGGTCATCTGCACGTTGGTCCCGATGACACGAATCTTGTAGATCTTCGCGGGGGAGAAGTTGGTGCCGACCCAGCCCGTGACCGCGTTCTGCATCGTGACGCAGTTGACGTCGGCCGGAGTGCTCAGCTTGAGTTGGGTGGCCTTGCGCGTGTGCGAGTCGATCCGATACATCTCGCCAACCCGTGCCTGAACCACGGTAGCAAGATACTCGCCCGGCTTGACCTGGGCTGGAGCGCGCGCAGTCGCGAGTGCCACGACGAGCAAGGGGAGTGAGGCTGCGGATAACAAGATCGAGACGCGAGAATGCTGCATGACAATCCTCCGAAGGATGTGCCTGCCGAGGCAGGGGGGGATGTTGTGCTTCGCCGAATGGCAAAGCCACGCCGCACAGCATAATCGTCCGACCCTTGAGCGGGGGGCCGATTTACGACCGCGGCGCCGCGCCTTCCGCGATCGCCAGCTGCGCTGGGCCACGAGCTTGGTAGTCGGCTCCCAGCAGCGCGGCGAGCCTTCGGGCGTCGTCGCGGGTGTCGAACGGTAGGCGGGTGTCGAGCACGACCGTCGCAAGTTCCCGCCGACGCCAGAGTTGCGCGACGCGCTCGAGCTCGCTGACGACGCGTGCCTCGCGCGCGGCTCCGGTCAGGCTCGCATCCAAGGCAACGTTGGCGTGGCCGTCGGTCCAGAGCAGGACGCGGACACTCCCGGCTCGCTGCTGCGCCTCGCGCTGCGCGATGCGGAGCGCGGCGAGCAGCGCGCGGACCAGTGGCGTTCCGCCGGCGGCTGGTAGCGCGGTGACGAGGCTACGGGCGCGGGCAATCGAGCTGGTCGGTGGCAGGATGACCGCAGCCCGATCGCCGCCGAAGGTGACGATCGCGACGCGATCGCGCCGCCTGTACGAATCGGAGAGCAGTGCCACGGCTGCACGCTGGGCGGCTCGTAGCCGGCCGCCGGCCATCGAACCGGACGTGTCGACCACGAGAATCGCCAGAGTCGACAGAGTCTCGCGGAACTCATGCACGTGGAGATCACCAGCCGCGATGCGAAGTGGAGGGCGCGGCCGGCAAAGGGCGTTGCGGACCGCGGCCGCACGCAGAGTGGCGGCCACCGCGATGCGTCCGGCGCGGCGCCTGGCGGGGACCGCGCGCACGTGGTGCCCACGTTCGTTCGACGCGCTCGACGTCGCCGAGCGTCCAGGGCGCGCGGCGCCGCGAGTTCGCCTCGGGCGATCCGCCGGCACCGGCGGCGACCTGTCGGGCGCCGAATCCGGCTCGGTCTCTGCGGGTGGCCGCAGCGCATCCTCGCTCTTGAGCTCGGTGCGGCCGGAGCTTGGACTCGGCGCCTCCGCCGACGGCGCGCTCTGTGGTGCCTCTGGCTGGACGCGAGCCCGTGGCTGTAGCGCACAACGCACCGCGAACGCCACGTCCTCGGCATCGACCGACGGAGCACCGCGCAGCGCCGCGTGGGCGAGTGCTGCGCGCGTCGCCTGCACACAGGCCCGCGCACTCGTGACCCCGAGGTCGGAAGCTCTTGCGTGCAGTTCCTGCAGGCTTCGATCCGAAACGGAGATCGCGCCAAGCCGCTTCCGAGCTCTCAGGACCGTGCGCGCCAACGCCGCCTCGCGAGCCTGCCAGGCAGACGAGCTCGCCACGGGATCGGCATCCGCATCGAGTCGGTGCGCGAGCCAAGTCGGGGCGTCGGCGGCGCGGCTTGGCAGGCGCACGCCAAGTCCAATCCAGTCCGGCTGCGACGACTCGGACGCGCTCGCATAGACCTGTGCTGCCGCAGCGGCGATACGCGCTGCCGGGCGCGGAGCGAGCCGGTCGAAATCCTCGATCACGAACACATCTGCAGAGAGTCCCGGCCGCTCGACCCGGCGACCGGCCGACAGCGTCGCGGCCAGGTCGATCCGCGGCACCAACGCGGCGAGCTTCGTCGCAGCGGGAAGGGTTTGCACGCGCAGCGCCGGATCCAATTCGCGCGATCGGAACGCGAGGAACGAGCGGATCAGCTGCGACTTCCCGCATCCCATGCTGCCTGAGACCAGAACGCCAAGGATGCGTGGATCGACGGCGCAAACCAGCAGAGCGCGCGTAACGTCTGGCTCACTCGCGCAGGCCAGAAACGGAAACTCCGGCGCACGCCTCACCCGGCATCACCGAACAGGCGCTCGACCGCCTCGTCGACGCGCTCGTCCGACGGCTCGGCATCGAGCGGGTCGCTTCGTAACCGGTGGGCGAGCGCGGGCGCCGCGACCGCGCGCACATCGGCGGGGGTGACCGAACTGCGGTTCTCGAATGCGGCCCACGCGCACGCGGCGCGCGCCATGGCCAGATCCCCACGGTGCCCGGCGATCTCGAGCTCGGCGTTGAGTTCGGCGATACGCTCGAGGAACTCGTCGCCGATCCGGACGCTCGCCACGCGCTCGCGCGCAGCCTCGATACGCTCTGCGAGTGCCCGCGTCTCGGAAGCGTAGTGCTCGGCAAATGCCACGGGATCGCGCTCCCAGGCGAGCCTTCGTCGCGTGATCTCGACACGCGCGGGAACGTCCAACTCAGAACTCACCTGCACGGACAAACCAAAGCGATCGAGCAGCTGCGGACGGAGCTCGCCTTCCTCGGGATTCCCGGAGCCGATCAGCACGAAACGCGCCGCGTGCTGCACGGAGATCGCCTCGCGCTCGACCACGTTGTGCCCGGACGCCGCGACGTCGAGCAGCAGATCCACGAGGTGATCCTCGAGCAGGTTGACTTCATCGATATAGAGAAAACCCCGGTGCGCTCGTCCCAGGAGGCCGGGCTCAAACGACGCCTCGCCACGCACGAGCGCGGCTTCGAGGTCGAGGCTGCCGGCGACCCGATCCTCCGTGGCGCCGAGTGGGAGATCGACGACCGGAACCGCGACGCGCTCCGTGCGGTCGGAGCCATCCGGCGCCGACTCGTGCCCGCAACAAGGCGCCGGGCACCCGGGTTCGCAGTGGATGCGGCAGCCAGCGATCTGCTCCAAGCTCGGCATGAGTTGGGCCAGACCTCGCACGGCGGTGGACTTGCCCGTGCCGCGGTCCCCCATGAGCAGCAGGCCGCCGACGCCGGGGTGGATCACGTTCAGCAGCAGGCCACGCTTCATCGCCTGCTGCCCAACGATCGCTACGAACGGATAGGCGCGCTTTTGCTCGGTCTCGGACATCGCCAGTTGGAAGTCGCCATTCGGAAATCGGCGCAGGGTACACATTCGCTCGCGGTTCCTTGAAAAAACCTGTCCGGTCCACGACGAAGTGGCCAGGGAGGGGATGGAAGACTTCACCGTCAGCCTCACGTTTCCCTCTACCTGGACCCGAACATGACTCCTTCGACTTCCCTACGCATGGCCGTAGCTGCGGCAATCACCGCGGGCCTCGGCGTCTCCCAGATCACCGTTTCGATGCCGACGAACTACCACGCTGCGGCGGTTCAGATCGTCGATCAGAACGGCGGTGGCATGGACATCCTGACTGGCTCGAGCACGACTTCGAACTGTCGCGTCTACCGCCAGTCGGCGCCCTCCTACGTGCTCTCTCCACTGGTGGATTCCTGGACCGGCGGCGGGCTCACCGACATCGAGGTGGCGCGCTTCAACTCGGCGTTTCCGCTCGACGTTGCCAGCGTCTACGGCAACAACAAGCTGCGCATTCGACGCTTTCCTGGCGTTACCCAGACATTTTCTCTGCCCGCGGGCTTCCGCGTGCAGAAGGTCAAGAGTGCCGATCTCAACAACGATGGCCGTCTGGATGTCGCCGTCTGTGGATGGGGCAACAACCGCATCTACTTCTGCCGCAACCTGGGCGCCTCGTTCGCCGCGCCGAGCACCACCGCGACCCTGACGACCGGAACCTCGCGCCCACAGTGCTTCACGGTGGGGGACTTCAATCACGACGGCCGCACGGATTTCATCGTGCCGATGGCGAGCGGCAACGTGCGCTACATGCGCAACACGACGGTCGGCGCCGCGCCGAGCTTTGCCACGCCGCAGCAGTATTCGAACCCGAACACACGCCCGTGGGATGTGTGCGCCGATGACTTCAACGGCGACGGCTATCTGGACTTCGCCACCGCGAACTCCATCGGCTCGGTCTCGATCTGGCTGAACAACGGTCCGACTGGCGTCGTCTGGAACACCGTGACCTTCTCGCTCACGACGGTCGTGCTCGGCACGTCCAACAACTTTCCCGTCGCGATCGCCTGCGGCGACTACAACTGCAACGGCACCGTAGATCTGACGGTGGCGCTGCGCGGATCGAGCCAAGTCCGTCGACTGTTCAACAACGGCAGAGGAAGGTTCATCCCCTCGACCACGTGGACCGTCGGCACCGCGCCCACGGACGTTGCCGTAGGCGATCTCGGCAACGACCGGGACAAC
>CAYSWE010000289.1:0-6428 GCA_964434515.1 uncultured Phycisphaerales bacterium
CCGGCGAGGTTCGGCAGCTAGTGCAGGGCCAGCTCGACTCCGTGAACGGCGCTATGTCGACGTACCGCCGAGACTCCGAACTGTCGCGCTTCAACGATTCCACCGGCGACGTTTGGTTTCCGATCGGTGCGCACACGGCCCAGGTGATCGGAACGGCATTGGACGTCGCGCGCCGGTCGGGTGGTGCATTGGATCCGACGGTCGGGCCGCTCGTGGATCTGTGGGGCTTTGGGCCGCACCGCGAGGGGAGCGGGGACCGGCGCGAGATTCCGAGTGAGGCGGCGATTCGCAGGGCGCGCGCAGTGGTCGGGTGGGCCGATGTCGAGCTGCGCTTGGATCCGCCAGCGGTGCGCAAGCGACGCGCTGGGCTCCGTCTCGACCTGTCGGCGGTCGCCAAGGGCCATGGTGTGGATCGTGTCGCGGACGCCCTCCTTGCGCACGGGCACCCGAGCTTCTTCGTCGAAGTCGGTGGCGAGGTGCGCACCGCCGGCACGAAGGCCCCGGGTGTCGCTTGGCGCGTGGCGATCGAGCGGCCGACCACGGGCGCACCGCGTGCGCTTCTGGTGCTTCCACTGCGGGACCAGGCACTCGCCAGTTCCGGCGGCTATCGGAACTTCTTCGAGGTGGCTGGCCATCGGTTCTCGCACTCGATCGACCCGCGTACCGGCAGGCCCGTGACCCACAAACTCACCGGTGTCTCGGTCGCGGCCTCGACCTGCGAGGTCGCCGACGCCTGGGCTACCGCGCTGATGGTGCTCGGGCTGGATGCTGGATTGGAGGTCGCGACGCGGGAGGGGCTCGCGGCATTGTTCGTTATCGGCGAGAATGACGCAGCCACGGCTCGTCCGACGCCTGCGTTTGCCGCGGCCTTCCCGTCGCGATGACGGGTTCTTTCCTGCTGAGATCCCCTGACGATATGAACGTCTTCCTGATTACGCTGGGTGTGTTTTTGACCGTTCTGTTCGCGATGGCGATCGGTGCGATCCTCGTAAAGCGACCGATCCAAGGGTCTTGTGGCGGTCTGGCCTCGATGAAGGACCGCGACGGCAAATCGATCTGTGACGCGTGTGCCGAGGACCCAGACAAGCGCCCGCCAGACTGTGTTCGGCGCGCTGCGGCGGCGCCGGACGCCGCCGTGAGGTAGACTTGTTCGTTCCCATTGCCCTGCTTGCTCGATGAGACCGATGTCCCGTTCGTCCGTAATTCCGTGCGTCGCTGTTCTCGGCATCGCCGCCTCCGTCGCACTGGTCGTGTGGGCCGGCTGGGGATCCGGTTCGGGGGCTGGACCGCGGTCGGATTCGGAGACCGAGTCGGCCGCCGGGCTGGACGCCTCGGTCAGCCGATCGAGCACCGATGAGACGCCGGCGGCGCTGGTTGGGCGAGGCATGTCTCCGAGCACGAACGCGAAGCCGGCCAAGAAGGCTGGTCCGTCGATCGGCATCGGCCGGCACACAACTCCGCCCGCAGGTGCCGCAATCTTTCCCGATGGCACCTGGCTGCCACCGCTCAACGGTGTCAAGTTCGCCCCGCATGCTTGTCCGTGGCCCAAAGACATTCCCTATTCGCCGGTGATCAAGATCGTTACCGGCGACAAGGGGATTCAGTGGTACATCCACGCCGATGGTTCGCATTCCGGGACGCAGCTGGCGCCGACCGAACAGGGCGGGCGCAAGTTTCTCCAGCCGGGTTGGGTCGTTGGCAATCCGACCAAGGCGATGCCTGTGCAGCTCGGCTCGGGCGCTGGCCCCGTCGGCGGCCCGAAGTCGCCGCGCAAGCGCACGCTGCCCTATCCGCGCATCCCGGGCAAGTAGGCGAGTTCGCCCCGTAAGGCACGCCCTGAGACCGTCTCACAGAGCGACAAGTCCGTGGACGGTGCGCCGCACAGTTGTAATGTTTTGCAATGCGCTGGCGAGATGGCGTTTTCTGCTATGAGACGGCATTGGCGGCAGAGACAATGATTGGTCGGAGGCGGTAGTTTGCGTTCGAACACTTTCCAATCATGATTCTTGGTGAAGAACACTTCGTTCCGCAAGCGCGAGCTCTCTGCGCGGGGGCCGCGACGCTCCTCCATGATCTCAAGAACGAGCTGAGCGTCGCGCTCGGTGCGGCGGAGCTTGCGCTTGGCTTGGGCGATGGCAGCCCGGTGGAGCCGGATTTGCGTCGCGGCATGTGCGCGCTTGAGCGAGTTGCTGCGGATCTCATGGTGTGTCATGAACTGCTTGTCGATGGCCCACCTGCGACGGAACAGCTGGATCTCCTGATGGTTCTGACCGGGCTTCAGGCGGACCTACGGCCGCATTTTGACGCGGCGGGACGGAGCCTGCGGCTTGCGGGTGCGCCCGATTCGACGCTCGCGTGGGCTCCGCGTGAGGCGGTCTGCGATCTATGCGCGGCGTTGATGTTTAGCGCGCAGTCCGATCTTACCGTCGGAGTGACGGCGGTCTCCAATCCGGAGCAGACCACGCTGCAACCGGCGCCCTACCTCCAGGTTGTCTTCGAGGCGGAGTTTCCGCGTCGCCCAACCGGGCGAACGTTCGCGGTGGACGTGCTCGTGACACGAGCCTGGCGTGGTGACCTGCAGCGGACTCCGCGAGGAATCACGCTGTGGTGCCCACGGGAATCCGGTGCCGGAGCGCGCGACTCATCTTCGGCCCATGAACCGGCCGAGCAGCGGGAGTAGCATGGCCAAGCAGCCGAGTTTGCCACCCTTCTGACCGCGCAACACCTTGCCGAGTCCGCTGGCGTTGATGCCACCGCTGCTCTTGAGTTTGCCAAGGGCGCCCATGATCAGCGGTGCCAGCATAGCGAGCAGCTTGGCGCTGGAGCCTAAGTTCAGGCCGCTCAGCTGACTTACTTGCTGCTCTGCTTTGTCGCGCCGGGCGCCGAGTGCGTGTCCGAGGATGCTGTTGCCATCGCTGAGGTCGTTGCGCTCAAGGTACGATCCGAGGTCCTTTAGAATGGATCCGTCATGATCCTTGTCGAGAGCTCGTGCCAAAGCCTCGGCACCGGAGCGCTGGGCGGCATTGCGGGAAAGGGCGCCGATCAGCACCGGTAGCGCCGCCTCGACGGCCTGTTTGGTTTGCTGCTCATCGGCGTCGACGTTCTTGCCGAGCGTGCCCATGTGGTCGCCCAGATCGGAGAGAACGGTATCGTAGATCGAAGTCATTGCCCCGTTTTACGCGAAGGTCGCGGGGACGCCGCCAGTTTCTCACGTCGTCCTCCGTCTGCTGCCCCGGTGCGCACGGTTGCCTTCCGTGTGGATGGTTTCGGGCTCGCTGCATCCCCGAGCGTCCGAAGCAGGAACTCTTCGTACTTGCGCGCTCGACGCAGCCGCGTCACGTCGCCGCCGAGCCCGTGACTGCCGGTCGGGTCCAAAAAGAGCTCCACGAGCGTCTCCTTGTTTGCCTTGAGGAGTTCGCGGTATACGCGGACTGTATCTTGGAACAGCACGTTCGGGTCTTCCATGCCATGCACCAGGAGCAGCTTGCCGCGGAGCCCCTTGGCAAGCGGAAGCAGCGAGTACTTCTCGAGGTCGGTCTTGCCGGTGCGGCTGGGGCCGATCGTTCCGGTCGAATACCAGGAGTTGTAGTTCTGCCATTCGGTGGGGCCGGCGCCGGCAATCCCGACCTGAAAGACATCGGGGGCGGTGTAGAGGCACATCTGGGTTTGGAATCCCCCGAAGCTCCAGCCATAGATTCCGACGCGCTTGGGATCGGCGCCTTGTTTGGCGACGAGATACGTAACGGCGTCCGTGAGGTCTTCGACCTGCGGGCGTCCAACGTGCTCGTAGTTGGCTTTCTCGAACACCGCTCCGTAGCCCGACATACCGCGCGGGTCAATGACCGCGGTGATGTAGCCGTGCTTGCGGGTCATGTACTGATTGAACAGGTAGGCGTCCGAACCGTAGTTGCCCTGGGCCACCTGCTTGCGTGTTCCGAGCGGTCCGCCGTAGACGTAGATGAGCAGTGGTCGCTTCGTCTTCGGGGCATGTCTCGGACGGAAGCCAAAGCCGTGGATCTCTTGTCCATGCCGATTGACGAAGGAGAAGAAGCGCGGCTTCCGGGAGGTGAGCGTTTGCGTCGCCAAGGGGTGTGAGATGGTGAGCGGGACTTGGCGTTGCTGTCCGGTCTCCAGGGCGACGAGTTCGCGCGGTTTCCCGAAGGCGGTGAAGATCGCCAGCGCGTGCTTGCCGTCGTTGCTGACCGCGGCCGACCGGTACGTTCCGACCGCGTGCGACAGCCGGGTCATCTTGGACGACACGAGGTCAATCGCGTAGAGGTCCTGTCGCGTCGCGTGCTCCTTCGTTGCCAGGACGAAGAGTGTCCGGTGGTCCTTGGATTGGTGGAACGGGTAGACCTCGTAGCGTCCCGACGTCACCGCGTGCTGGCTCTCATAGACCGGATCGAGCACATGCAGATGACGGAAACCGGTCTGTTCGGAGAGGTATGCGATGTGCCGACTGTCTGGAAGGTAGCGCGGCCGCATCATGCGTGGCGTGTTGGGTCCGCCGGTGTGCAGCCAGCGGTAGACGACACGCGCCGGGTGCTTGCGTGGGCCCTTCGAGCGCGCCTTGGCAGGCTTGGGCGCGCCCTTTCCAACGGCGTCCTTGTGTGGCTTTGCCGGAGGAAAGGTCGCCTGCAAGAGCGTCACTTGGCCGGTCTTTTGTTCGAACACCGAGAAGGCGACCTTCTTGGAATCGGGCGACCAATACGGCACGGCAAGAACGTCGCGAGGTCCGCTCACTTCGCGTTCGTAGACGACGATGGGCTTCGAGCGCTCCTGGAGCTCGTCTTCGAGATCCTGGAGGTAGACGAGCACTTTGGACGGCGGAATCGGATCGTCGGAAACGTGGCGTGGGACCTCGCGTACCTCCATGAAGCGCTGCCGGTAGCGCGCGATCTTCACGCGGCGCGAGCCGCTCCGCATGGCGCGTTCCCCCTTGCGCGCGACGAAGACCAGCTTCTTGCCGTTGGGGCTCAGGCGATACCCGGTCATCGTTTCGCCGGTGGGCAACCGGGGATCGATCTGCCGGACGAGGTGGCTGCCGAACCGGACCAGCATGAGCGCACTGTCTACGAGACACGTGTAGCCGGAGCCGTCGGGTAGGTAGGCGACTGCACCCTCGGCTTTGGCTGTGCAGGTCAGACGTTCGATGCGACTCTTTACGATGGCGCCGTCGTGGATGCGCAGGCGGTAGAGGTCTCCGCCCGACGAGAAGATCAGCTCGTGTCCTTTCGGTGCCCAGGCGAGTGACGCAACGCCGGCGTAACGCGGCGCCGACTTGTCCAGGGCATCCTTGTCGGACACGACGTTGCCGAGCTGCTCCTCGTTCACGGCCTTCCGCTTGATCTTCTTCCGCGTGGCCTTCTTGTCGGCCTTCTTCTTGTGGGCCTTCTTCGTTCGGTCGGCGACGACTTCGCGCGCGCTCCGTTGAAACTTTGCGAGTCGCACCGCCGATGTAATGCGCGTCGTCTTCTGGGTCTTGGTGTCGTAGACCCAGAGATCGGAGCCGTGCCGACGTTCCCGATAGCTACGCCAGAGGTAGGCAGCGTAGCGTCCGTCGGCGCAGAACGCGGCGCCGCGCGCACGAGGGCCGAACAGCGGACGCTCCTTGGGTGGAAAGATGTTTTTCAGCGTGAACGCCGTGTTGCTCGGTTTCTTGGTCAGCGCCTGCGACTGCTTGCGCGGTCGCTGCGCCGAGCAGAGTGACGTGGCAAGGACGCAGGCGAGGACGAGGCCGATCGGGGTGGTGCGGTGCAAGGCGGTGATTCTCTTCGTTGGGGCGTTGACGGTTCGCAAGCTTCGGGCTCGCGTTACACTCGGATCACGATACCGCGTTTGGCCAGCAGCCGGACGATGCCGTACCAGGCCAGCACCCAGAGCATCGCGTGGGCGAGCGATGCGACGTTGGGGGGCAGCCAACTGGCGAACAACGCTCGATAGTAGTAGGTCTTCCACGACACGGTCGAGGCGCCGCTCGTCACGCGCAGCATGGCCAGCGACTTGGCGAGGAGCCCGCTGCCCACGAAGACCGTAATGGCGTTGAGACCGAACGTTGCGAGCGCCTGGGTGCCGGTGCGGTAACCACTCACGTCGATGAGACCGTACAAGAGCCCGAGCACAAGCATGGCCAGGCCGGCCGTGTAGACCACATAACTGCTGGTCCAGAGCGCCTTGTTGAGTGGCAACCAACAACTCCAGATGAGGCCGATGCCAACGCAGGCGGCGCCGGCGAGCAGCAGGCTGCGGAGTGTCGATCGAGGGGTTCGGGTGTTACGCAGCAAGACTCCGACGCGCAGGCCGAGGAGTGCGGTGGCGATGGCCGGCAGCGTGCTGAGGATGCCCTCGGGATCCCAGGTCTTCGTGGTACGCCAAAGATGTCCGCCGAGCAGCGTTCGATCGAGCCACGCGGTGAGGAGTTGGTTGGG
>CAYSWE010000290.1:0-6416 GCA_964434515.1 uncultured Phycisphaerales bacterium
CGACGCCACAAAGAAAGAGCTTCCGAGTCTGTTGTTCGATCTGGGTCATGAGGGTGATGTGGAGGCCTGGGGAAGGCCGTCTAGAGCCGAGTGCCGCGGGACATGAAACCGCGATGCCGCCGCCGCCGTTTGTCCTGGACGCTGGCCCACTTGGCGTCGCCGATCTTGGCAGGCCGCGCATGGATCACGCCGGAGAGGATCAAGCGATCGAGGGCGAACTCGATCGGCTGTGTCTTCTCCCACGCATTCTTCATTCCAGTTTCGAGATCGTCGCACAACGTCTCGAAGTCATTGCCGCGTAGCTTGTAGATGCCGACCGAGCGACCGAATGCTTCTTCCTGAAACTGATCCTTGGCGATGCTCAGGATTCGACCACGCTGGACCGAAACCGTGTACGATCCGGCCGAAAACGCACCCCAGTCAACCGCAATGCAGCTGCCCTGCACTTCGAGCACCCGAGCGAGAAGCTTCGGCTCGAACGCGACATCGCCGTGGATGATTACAACGTCGGACGCAATCGGCATCAGGTCCCGCGAGAGCAGTGTGGCCAGTGCCGTCCCGACCTTCCCGCCGGCATCGCCTTCGACGAACTCGTACGGAAACTGCGAGTACTCCAGCATGCAGTACTGCTTGACGCGCTCCGCCTCGATGCCGACGCAGACCACGACCTCGTAAACCATGTTCTTCTCGAGAGCATCCAAGACATAACCGATGGCGGGCTTCCCCCGGCACTCCGTCATGGCGCGACGGCCGTCGCTCGCAAGAATCAGGGCCTTCACCGCGCGCCTCCGAACCAACCGTCCAGGGTCTCCACCAGAGTCCTGGCGCCAACGACGAGTTCAAATACCCCGCACAGCTTTCCCGGTGGGCGCGCATCCATGAGCCGACCGAGCGCACACGCAGTTTGATAGCCCTCGATACCGGAGTCCCAATGGCTCGACGCGGCCAGAGCTTCGTCGACGCTGAATCCGCGCCCAAGCAAGACACCGAACTCGCGGCTTGGCGTCGCCGCGGTTCCACTGAGGCAAACCTCGGCAGTCCAGACACGACTGCGCAACGAGAACGTGTCCGTGTCGGCACCCAGGGAAATCGCGAGATCCGCGAGTTCGCACAGGAGACTGGTCATGAGGCGCGCCTGCGCACACGCGCCAACGCCTGCGCCCTTGGCAATTCCCGCGGCAAGAGCGAGCACAGTGCCGAATGCCGACGCGAACTCCACGCCGATCAGGTCTGCCGAGAACTCCAGGTCGATGTACTGGGGCCGGAAGAGCGCGCGCGCCCATCGATCCGCGTCGCGGCTGCGGCTGGCGATCGTGGCATGCAAACGACTACCGCGACGCAGCCCCTCCGCGCGGATCGCACCCGCGAGCACGGCGTAGCCCTCTAGGCGATCGCCCAAGGCTTCGGCCGCCAAGACCGAGGAGCGCCGGCCCGAGCCTGGGTCCAAGGCCTTCCCCGCGTTGAGGATTCGAACCGGCGACCGACGCTCGGCAGCAAGTGCCTCGAGGATGTCGCACGTTGCCCCGGACTCCACGGCCAGGATCCAGCAGTCTGCCTCACGGACGGCGACGGCGTCGGACCCACCCTGGTCCACGTCCCAAGCGGCGATCGAAAGCGAAGCCCCATCCTGAACGGCACCCTCGAGGTGGGCCAGAAGGGCGGAGCCGAGACTCCCTGCTCCGACGAGAGCAACCTTCAGGGTTTCCGCGACGAGTTGGGTCATGCGTTGAACGGGGGTTCGACGACGGCAGCGCGGGCTCGCGCGCCAGGGGCACCCCAGTAGATCGGCATCGGGCCGGGCCACCCTTCAGTCCACCCGCCAGGAATCCTGCCCCGACGACCGGCACCGCGGTTCAGATACAGCGGTTCAATCGAGCGACATCTGGATCGCTTCGAAGATGCGCTTGCAGTTTCGCCCGTCCTCGTGCGCGTTGAACCGTTGCAACACTGCGGCGCGTTCGTCCGACCAGGCCGTCGGATCGTCGAGCAGGGCGACGCATGCCTCCAAGAGTTCCGGCCAGCTCTCCGCCTTGGGACCGGGAGTGATCCAGTCGTAGTCGAAGTAGAGGTTCTCGGGCCGAGCACAGCCACGCGGGAAGAAGGCCACCGGGCGACCAAGCACGAGAAAATCGACAAAGACGCTCGAACTGTCCGTCACCAACAGATCGAAGCGATCGAGGTGCAGATGAATGTCGCCGCATTCGAACAGGCCCATGTGCTTGCTGCCGGCGAGATACGCGACCGTTTCCTCCGAGAGCGAGTTCTCCGGATGCAGCTTGCACAGGAACTCAACATCGTGCTTGGCGAAGAGCCGATCGGCTTCTGCGACATCGAGCCCGTCGAACGGATTCCAGCTCGAGCCAGCTGCCCCATGCTGCGTCGGCAGGTAGGCGATGCGCCGCGGCGGGACGCGTGGATCGAGCTTGGCAAGCACCAGCCGATCCGTGCGGGCGAGCCCGGTGGCGACGACCTTGAGCGGGTCCACGCCGAACGACGTTGCCAAGTGCGAAGCAGTGAACGCCGACGCGGCCGTCAGCAAGTCGAACCGCTCGCGCCGCGGCGGGAAGAGCAGACACGCCAAGGACTCCCGCAGCCGCCCCACACGACCGGCGAGCGAGCGCGGCGCGCCACCCGCCACGTCCAGCCCACGCCGCTGAATCGGCGAACCATGCCAGAGCTGCACCACGAAGGTCTTACCGGCAACTGCGAACCGATTGAGATCGCGCATGCGAGAATGGCTCATGACCGCAACGCGCGCGCGCAGCGCCAGCCGATAGCCTTCCTTGCTGTAAGCATGGCAACACGGCACGCCCTGCTCTCGGAGCTTCGCCAGCACGGCCGGGTTGGTCGTCAGCCAAACCGACTGGATCTCAGGATGCATGTGCTGCATCCATTGGAAGAAGTGTCGCGAATTGTCGCAGAAGCGTTCGCCGTTGGCGCCACCGAAGATCCACAGACTCTTCCGCTTGGACAAGAGCGACGACAACCAATACGTGCCGTAGTCCGCGATCGCCCGGCCCGTACGACGCAGCCTGGAGCCCATCCAAGCAAGCCACCGCCGCGCGGCGGTGTCCTGGCCGTCCGCCTGGTCGGCTCCCGGCTGCGCAACCCGCGCGTCCTCGATCGATGCCGACCCAGCGGACGTGGAGTTGGCGCCGGTCTCATGCACGGACGGCAGAGCCGATTCCTTGGTCGTGGCGGTCATCTTGCTGCCATCGGGTTTTCTTTAGCCTCGGCTTGACAGATGTCCGGGTCCACACACCCGCCGAAGGGAATTCTCCGCCTTGCAACCGAAGCGCCCGCCGCGTACACCCGGGCCCCCTTCCACGACGGAAACCGATGACGAAGATCGATACTCTGGCCTGGTGCAACGGCGAAATCGTGCCGGTCCAGGACGTGCGCGTTTCCCCACTCAGCCATAGCCTCCACTATGGGACCGGGGTATTCGAGGGCATCCGTTGCTACGCACAGGCCGATACGAAACGCGGTGGAGTGTTCCGGCTGACGGCTCACATGAACCGCCTGCTCGCGTCGGCCCGCGTGCTTGGGGTCGACGTGCGTTGGACCCAGGATCAGCTGGTCGAGGCGACACTCGAGACGCTCCGCGCAAATGCGATGCACGAAGCCTACGTCCGTCCGCTCGTGTGGCTCGACGAGGGCGAAATGGGTGTCGCTGGCGGCAACAATCCGGTGATGACGATGATCGCGGTCTGGAAGTGGGGCGCGTATCTCGGTGACGACGGCCTGAAGAACGGCATTCGCGTGCTCATCACGAGCTATGAACGATCCACGGTCAACGCTTCGGCGATCCGCGCCAAGGTCACGGGCCAATATGTGACGTCGTTCATGGCCAAGCGACAGGTCCGCGCGCTTGGCCTCGACGAAGGCCTCCTCCTGGATCGCGACGGTTACCTCAGCGAAGCGACCGGCGAGAACTTGTTCGTCATCAAGGACGGCGTCCTAGTGACAGCACCCGACGAAGCACCGGTCCTGCATGGCATCACTCGCAACACGATCCTGACTCTGGCCAGCGACCTCGGGATTCCGACCGAGCTGGCGCGCTTCGGCCGCAGCACACTCTATTACGCCGACGAGGCCTTCCTGACCGGGACCGCGGCCGAAGTGACGCCGATTCGCGAAGTCGACGGGCGCGCCCTGCCGTCCAGCCCGGGACCGATCACCAAGCGACTGCAAGGCTGTTATCTGGATCTGGTCCGTGGCAAGGGCAAACGAGCCGCCGAGTGGATCTCGCTGGTTTGACCCAACGCGCGACACACGATCGCCCGGTGCGGGATGCCCCAACAGGACACGGACGTCTCCGGGTCGCATTCAAGAGCCTCGGCTGCCGGGTGAACTACGAGGAGGCCGAGTGCCTCGGCGACACCTTCGGGGAGTGCGGTTGGCAACGCGTGCCATTCGAGGCCGAAGCGGACGTTTACGTGATCAATACCTGCACGGTGACTCGTCTTGCGGATGCCGAGTCGCGCAAGCAGATCCGCCGCGCCGTGCGCAACAAGCCGGACGGTGGCATCGTCGCCGTGACGGGCTGCTACGCGCAACGCGACCCAGAGGCGCTGCGGGCGCTCGAAGGTGTCGACCTGATCCTCGGCAACGTCGAGAAGGCGCAGCTATTCGAACACGTCCGGCGCGTGCGCGAGGACCAACGCCTCGCCGGCGACATCTGGGTGACCAAGGCGCCGCGCACGCAGACCTTCCTGGGACATGGCACGCAGGATGCCGACCGACAACGCATCGACCAACGAACCCGCGCGACGCTAAAGATCCAGGACGGCTGCAACGAGCGCTGCACCTACTGCATCATCCCGTTCGTGCGCGGCGTGAGCGTCAGTCGCGACCTCGGCGAAGTCTGCGACGAAGCGAGTCGACTGGCAGATCGGGGCTTCCGCGAGATCGCCCTCACCGGCGTCAACACAGGCAGCTTTGGCATGGACCGCGGCGAGACCGATGCTCTGGCAAAGCTGGTGCGGCGCCTGGACGGACTGGCACGACAACGACGTGCGCCCCACCTGCGCTTTCGACTCAACTCGCTCGAGCCCGCAACCGTGACACCGGCGCTGCTCGACGCGATCGACACGGCCCCGAGCTTCGCGCGACACTTTCACGTTCCGATGCAGCACGGCGACTCCCAGATCCTACGCCGCATGGGCCGCGGCTACGACACACGGTTCTATGAGGACATCATCCGTTCGGTCCACGCGCGCTTCCCACGAGCCGGTATCGGCGCCGACATCATGGTCGGGTTCCCCGGAGAGACCGAGGAACACTTCGAACGGGCATGCACCTTCGTGGACTCGCTGCCGCTCAGCTATCTGCACGTCTTTACATACTCCGAGCGCGATGGCACGCCGGCGACGCGTATGCCGGGACAAGTCGACGCGCAGACCAAGGCCGCCCGCAGTCGCCACATGCACCGCATCGAGCAGGCGCTGCGCCGACGCTTCCTCGCGCGCATCGACGGTACGCGCGAGAGTGTCCTGGTCGAGCGAAAGCGCGGTCCCGGCGGTGGCCTGACCGGACTCACCGGCAACTACGCGCGCGTCGAGCTTCCGATGGAAACCGCTGCCGAACCAAGCGACGCACCAGCCGCAAACGAGTTCTGGATCGTACGCATCGAAGACCGCGGCGACCCACGCCTCGCCGGTGCTCGACCGATCCGCCGCGATCACTAGTGGTGGCCGACGAACTCCAGCTGCACGACACACTCGACGTGGGCGGTCTGCGGGAATAGGTCGAACACGTGCAGCTTGCGCAGATGGTACCCTGCCTCGCTCAGCACGCGTAAATCGCGGGCCAACGTGACAGGATTGCACGACACGTAACACACGCGCGCCGGCGCAACACGAACGATCTCGGCGAGCACGTCGCCGGCCCCGACGCGCGGCGGATCGAGCAACAAGAACTCCGGCGGGGACGCCACTCCGGACTTGATTCGGCGTCCCAAGCCGCGCATCCAGTCGAGCGCACTGGCCCGCCGAATCTGGACATTGTCGATGGTGTTGCGCTTCGCCGTGAGGCGGCCAAGTTCGGCCGCCGCATCATCCTGTTCCACGGCGAAGACCTGCTCGAAGCTGCGCGCGAGACGCATCGAAAACAGACCGGATCCAGCGTAGAGATCCACCGCCACGCGCCCGGCATGGTCGGCGCACGCGGCCGCCACGAGCTCTTTGAGCAACCCGTGATTCGCCTGAAAGAACGCCTCGGCCGCGGTCACGTAGCAGATGTCGTCGACGACCACGTCGATGTCGCTGAAGTGCAGCCCCGCTACGGGCGGCGCCGCGCAGACGCCGCCAGGTGCCGCGGCGAGTTCGACAACTCCCTGGGCGGTCGAACCGCGCAGGGTTTCGAGAGCGCTCTCCAGCTGGGGAACGAGCACGGGACAAACCTGCACGTCACAC
>CAYSWE010000291.1:0-6415 GCA_964434515.1 uncultured Phycisphaerales bacterium
CCGCCAAGGCCAAGTCTGGGGTCGAGAAGGCCAAGAAGAAGCTGCCGGGCAAGAAGAAGTCGATCGAAGACGCGAAGAAGCGCCTGAAGAAGGGCTGGAAGAAGAAGTCGCAGTAGCCCTGCGCGCCCGGAGGTGCTGAACTGTCCCCGGGTATGCATCGAAATCTTGCGAGAGTTTTGTTTTCGGCCTGGAGCCTCGCCGCCGCGCTGATGGCCCAGGCCCCGGCTTTGCTCAAAGGCGAGCCTGTCGACGGCGAGGGTGTCTGGATCATGCCGGTCCTCCGGGCGAAACCGGACCTCGGCACCGTGCGCGTCACCGTTTGGTTTGATGAACAACTGCTCGGTGACGGCTTGGCTTACCTGCGGCGAGCACACGAGTTCGCACATCGCCGTCGGCGGGAGCTGCGCGCCGTCGTGGTCGCGAGTCTCAAGGACATCAGCAACCGGGCGTATGGACGCGTAGCGTCTGATTTGGACAAGCTGATCGCTGCAAAGCTCGTCCGCGAGGTCGAACGGCATTGGATCCTCAGTGGATTCAGCTGCACGGTGGCCGGTCGGGCCGGGCTGGACGCGGTGGCCGCGCTGCCGGGCGTCAAGAAGGTGTTTCGCGCGCGCCGTATGCGGCGTTCCCGGGGCAGGTTGCCGCCGGCGACGTTCCACAAGGAGGCCCCCCACGGGGAGGACCCCGCCGCGCGTCACGACCAGCCGTACCTGCATCCGTGGTATACGAGGTCGTTGCTGGCGGATCGCGTGTGGCGTGAGTTTGGCATTCGTGGGCAAGGGACGCTCAACGTCGTGCACGACGGCAACTTCATCCTCGATGGCATTGCGTCGGCGAGTCTCTATCGCAACCCTGAGGAAGTCCCTGGCAATCACAAGGATGACGATGGCAATGGTCTCATCGACGACTACCACGGCTACAATTTCGTAACCAACTCACCGCAACTCACCGTCATTCCCGGCAATGCCTCGTTGCACGGGACGCTGTGCGCCTCGATCATCTGCGGCACTGGGAGCAAACGGGTCGGCTATGAGATGGGGATCGCGCCGCAAGCAACCTGGGCCGGGGTCATCGCAGGTCCGCGCATCGAGGCCGCGATCGAGTGGGCCATCCAGCATGGCGCCGACACCTACAGCATGAGTTTTTCGATTCCAGGGCTCGGCAACGGAAGGTCGCACTGGCGCAAGCTCATGGAGCATGGCTCGCTCTGCGGGGTCTATTTCGTGTCCGGCGCGGGGAACTTCGCGCAGCGCGGTCGTGCTTCCTTTGCCCCCGTGCCGGTGCAGATGCGCACGCCGGAGGACATTCCCGACGTCGTGTTTGCCGCGGCGGGCGTCCGACGCGACCTGTCGCGCACACCGTTTTCCAGCAAGGGGCCGGTCGAGTGGAAGCTCGAGCACTACAGGGATGGCCGCGTGCAGAAGCCGGAAGTCTGTGCGTTCAACAGCGCTCTTCCGGCCGTGTATCCGGACGGGAAGGTCTTCGATGCGGCGATCTCGGGCAACTCGTTTGCGGGCCCGATGTTCTGCGGTGCGATTGCGCTGATGCTCTCGGCCGACCCCGACCTCTTGCCGTGGGATCTCAAGCAGATCATCACCTCGACCGCGCTCGACGTTGGGCCGAAGGGCGTGGACTTCGAGACCGGGCATGGTCTCATCAACTGCTATCGTGCGGTCAAGGAAGTGCTCAGGCGGCGAGCGCTGCGCGACGGTGGCCCGGCGAGCAAGGTGGCGCTCTACGCCGGGCGCGTGGATGGTGACGAACTCGATGTCGGCGCGCTGCGTCGGGCTCTTGGTGGGCGTCGCTTGCAAGTCCGTCGCGTGCGCGTGGGCTCACCGGTGGCCAAGGCCGGGGTGCGGGTTGGCGATATCCTCGCCACGATCGACGGGCGGGCCGTCCGCAGCCGGCGCGAGTTTGCGGCACAGAGGCGAGCTGCGGCACGCAAGGGGAAGGCGCGGGTGCGCATCACCTTCGTGCGTGGCAAGCAGGAGATCGCCGTCGACGTCGACCCCGACCGCAACACGTTTCGGGTGACCGATGCCTTCGCCGAGCCGGCCTTTCGCTAGTGGTGTGATTCACACGTGCGGGTGATTCGTTTCGGAATCCTGTGTGCAGCATCTGTCGAGAGAGCGGAACGCGCGACGAGGCGTTCGGTGGTGCAGAGCGCCCGAAAGATTGCGCTCGCACTTCTGCGTCGCATTCGTAACGTTCGGCGCTGGCCGCGATGGGGCGTTTGCTCGGTTCTCCTGTGTGGCCTCGGCGCATGCTCCGGGGGGCAGCCGGAGGGCGTGCGCGTGTTCGCCGCGGCGAGCACGACGCAGTGGGTCCGCGAGCTCGCCGACCGGTTCGAGCGGGCGCATGGCGTTCCGGTGCGTTGCTCGTTCGGGGCTTCCTCGACCTTGGCGCAGCAGATCCTTCGTGGTGCGCCGTGCGACCTCTTTGTCTCGGCGCATCCACGCTGGATGGACTTGTGCGAGCAGCGTGGTCGCATCGAGCCGAACTCGCGGCGTGACGTGCTCGAGAACCGCCTGGTTCTGATTGTTCCGGAGGACCGGGCGTTCCTCGCCGATGTCCCTTTGCCGCTCGCGTTTGCCGGGCGGCTTGCGATGGGGGACCTGCATGTGCCCGTCGGAATCTACGGCGCACAGGTGCTCGAAAAGCAGGGTGTCTTGGAGGACCTCGCGCCGCGCATCGTTCGTTGCTCGGATGCCCGCGATGTCGTGACCAAGGTCGCGACGGGGGCCTGTGGCGCCGGGCTGGCCTATGCGTCGGATGCTGTTGCTGCGGCCCACGTGCGTGTGATGCGCACGTTCGACGCCAAGCTGCATGACCCGATCCGCTATCCCGCCGCGCTCGTCGTCGGCGCGCGCCCGCCGGCGCGCGCGTTGCTCGACACGCTCTCGAGCGAAGCCGCCGCGGCGTTGGCGCGGCGCATGGGGTTTGCATCGGTCGCCGCTACGCCCAGCGCCGTCGCGCCGCAACCGAGTGCCTGGCCGGCGGTGCTCTTGTCGCTCCAGGTCGCGTTTTGGTGCACGCTGCTTGCGCTTGGGCCCGGTGTTGCGCTCGCGTGGCTCCTCGCGCGCCGAAGCTTCCGCGGCAAGGTGTTGGTCGATGCGTTGCTGCATCTGCCGCTCGTGTTGCCGCCGGTGGTCACGGGTTGGCTTCTGCTAGTCGCGTTGGGGCCCGGGCATGCGCCTGGCTCCTGGCTCGCGCGGCTCGGCCTCGAGCTCGCGTTCGACTGGAAGGGGGCGGTCGTGGCGTCCGCGGTCATGGGTTTCCCGCTCATGGTGCGAGCCATCCGCCTTTCGATCGAGAACGTCGATGTGCGACTCGAGCGGGCGGCCGCCAGCCTCGGTGCCGCGCCGCTGCGCGTCTTTGCCACGGTCACGCTGCCGCTTGCGCTGCCTGGTATCGCCGCGGGTGCGATTCTGGCGTTCGCGCGGAGTCTCGGCGAGTTCGGCGCAACGATCGCGTTTGTCTCCAACATCGACGGCCAACGCACGTTGCCGCTCGCGATCTTCTCGGCGCTGCAGGTTCCCGGAGGGGATGCTGCGGTGTGGCGTCTCGGGCTGATGTCGATCGGGCTTGCGGTCGTGACCATGGTCGCTGGCAGTGTGCTGACCAGTCGAGCCGCGCTCACGGAGCTGCGCTGATGCTCGAAATCGACACGACGGTGGCGCTCCGCGACTTCGACCTGCGCGTTACCACTCGTTGCGATGTGCCCGTGCTCGGAGTGTTCGGCCCGTCTGGTGCCGGTAAGACCACGCTGCTGCAGGTGATCGCCGGGCATTGTCCGGCTTCGCGTGGCCGCGTCGTGCGCGACGGCACCGTGCTCGAGGATAGCGACCGGGGGATTCGCCTGCCGCCGCATGCGCGCCGTGTCGCGGTCGCGTTTCAGGAGCCGCGCTTGTTTCCGCACCGCACCGTGCGCGCCAACCTACGCTTTCGTCTCGATTTGCTCGCGCCTGTCGAGCGACATCTTGCCTTCGACGATGTCGTCGACTTGCTCGAACTCGGTCGCCTGCTCGACAGCCGTCCGGCAGGTCTCTCGGGTGGCGAGGCGCAGCGAGTCAGTCTTGGCCGCAGCCTGCTGGCTTCGCCTGAGTTGCTCTTGCTCGACGAGCCACTCAGTTCGCTCGACGCCGGTCTCAGGGGGCGCATCCTTGGTGGGCTCATGCGCATGCGCGACACGGCGCGACTGCCGATGGTCTGGGTCAGCCATTCTCTCTCCGAACTGCTCGAGATGACCGACCGGCTGCTCGTCCTGCAAGGTGGGTGCGTCGTCGGTGACGGTCCATTCCTGGATGTCGTGCGCGATCCACGCGTCATCGACGCAGCCAGTTCCGTCGGGCTGCAGAACGTCCTGTCTGGTCGTATCGCCGAGGTGCGCGACGACCCGCCGGTCACCGTGCTCCAGGTCCGGCACGCGACGGTGCGACTCTCCGGAACCTGGGGCGCTGCCGGTGACACGATCTATGCCAGCGTGCGCCCCGAGGAGATCGCGCTGTCCCTGGCCGAGGTCCGTGGAACCTCGATCCAGAATCAGCTCGGCGGCACGGTCCGCGAGCTCACACCGGTCGGCCATCGCGTGCTCGTGCAGGTCGACGTCGGCACGACGCTCGTGGCCGAGGTCAGCCATTCGGCCTGCCGCGACCTAGCGCTCGAGCCCGGCCGCCGCGTGTTTTGTTTGATCAAGGCGCAGGCGCTGCGCGTGCTGTCAACGCGCCCGTCCGGGGATGCTTGATCGTGAACTCCATCGATGGGCCGATCTGCAGTCGCGGGATCGGGTGCGGTTGACGGCGGGCAGGCCGAGGTGGGAGCGAGACAGCCCTGGTGGTAGCAAGGGGTTATGGTCGTTGGTGCAGCCACTTCGAGCGCGTTTCAGATGGAAATCTTGGATTCTTTCCGAATTCTTTCCGGAATCCCCTCCTCTTCGTTCCTATGGAGGCGGAGCGCCCCCGCTCATCCTTTTTTCTTTGTTTAGACGCGGAATCGCTGTGCAACGCTGCTTCCTGCTTCCTGCTTCCTGCTTCCTGCTTCCTGCGTGCCTAGCTTCTTGCAGCCCGACCACCGATTCTGGGCAGGTGTTGGCGGCGGCCAGTCCGGTTCGTCGGGCCATCGACCTGGGAGTCCTGCCACCTGGTCTTCGGGCCAAGCTTGATGTTCCGTTGGCGAGGCTCGAGAAGAACACCACGTTCGATCGGCTTTCGTCCTCGTGTGGTTGTCTTGACGGTTCGCTCCGCGTCGGCGGTCGCCCGGTTGACCTGGGACAGCAGCTCGAAGCTGGCCTCGTGCCGCACCTCTCCGTCGTGTTCGCCGCGAAGGGGACGGGAAAACGCACGGGCAAGGAAACCGTTCGCGTTCGCTTTGAGTCGAACGGTCTTGGCCGCGAGCAGTTTGTGGATTTCGCCTATCGGATGGATCCTGCGGCCTCGGTCGTCGCGGATCCTGCGTCGTGCACCGTTCGGCGAACGTTGCCGGTTGCCCCGTTCCACCAGAGGATTCCCTTCCGGCATGCGATCGCACGAGCATCGGTCGCAGTCGACGACGTGCGTTGGCTCAAAGTCGCAGAGCCCAAGGCTGTTGTCGGCAGCGCAAGCCTCGACGCTTTGGATCTCAAGATTGGTCCGATCGAGGCCGGTGGTGATTACTTCACCACCGTGCTCGATCCCTCAGGCCGATCTCGGTCGTTCGCCGGGACGCCGGTGATTCAGGATCCGCGACGGCCGGTGCGTCTCGCGTGCTGGAGCAAGGGCGTCTACGCCGGTTCGCTCGACGATGACGTGGTTCGGATCCTGATCGAGTCGCGCCGTGCCGGCACACTTGCGGGCAACCTGACCAAGGCTGCTTCGGCGAGGCTGGAGACTTACTTGGTCGACGCAGAGCGGGAAATCCAGGAGGCGGCGATGCTTGCCGACGAGGAGGTCCAGCGGACCAAGAAGGGAAGGATCGTGAGCGAATCGTTGCACCTTGTCGATCCTGCATATCGCGGACCCGCAATGGTTTACTACGTTCTCGAGTACGAGGATTGGCCGGCGCTCACAACGCTGGAGTTCGAGTTCAATCGTGCCGTAAGGCACCGGCTGCGTCTGACACGGGAGTGGATTGAGGCGCAGTTTGCGGGAAGAGTCCGTGATGCGTCCAGGCGTCGTCCGGACAGGTCAGCGAGAGAGGAAAACGAGAAGAGGGAGAAGGCCATGGCAATCGCGAATCAACCAGTGATACCGAGCAAGCCCACGTCCCCGTGCCGCTGTGCTTCGGGGTTGACCTACACCGGCGTTGGGCAAGAGATATGGCATTGTTTCCTATGAGTTTCGCGAGACGCGTCCGCGCGCAGTTGTCCGCAGCGACGCAGTGGACGCCGGTCGTGGCGGCGGTGTTATGCATCGCGGGGGTCCTCGTGCCGCGCGCGGAC
>CAYSWE010000292.1:0-6410 GCA_964434515.1 uncultured Phycisphaerales bacterium
CCGGGTCGTGGATCCCGCCAAGTGGTTCGAGTCCTTCCAGCACGACAGGTCGATCACCGACCACTTCAACAAGTACCAGTACGACCACGTCGGTATTGGGTTTAGCTTCGTCGCCTGGAACTGCCGGAAGCCGATGTTCAGCGACAAGCGCGTGCGGCAGGCGCTGACCCACTTGATCGACCGCAAGACGATGCTCGAGGTGATGGACCATGGTGTCGGCTCCTATGCCACGTGCATCTTCAAACGCTGGTATCCGGAGTATTCCTTCGACCTCAAGCCTCGCCTGCTGGACATTGCCAAGGCCAAGCGCCTACTCGCCGCGGCCGGTTGGAAGGACACCGACGGCGACGGCATCCTGGATCGTGACGGCGTGGATTTCCGCTTTGATCTGATCGTCCCTTCGGGCCGCGTCGAGTACACCAACTGGGGGCAGCTCTGGCAGGGGCACATGCGTCGAGCTGGCATCGATCTGAGGATTCGAAAGCTCGAATGGGCGTCGTTCATCAAGGAGTACTACGGCCACGGCTTCGACGCGATCTGCCTCTACAGTTCGCATACCGACCCGTGGATCGAGCCATACGACGACTACCTGTCGACCCACACGGGCAAGGACCAGGCCAACCATACTGGCTGGAAGAACGCCGAGGTCGACAAGCTCCTCGAGCAGGCGCGCACCGAATTCGATCCCGTCAAGCGGCGTGCCTTGTTCCATCGCTTCAATCACCTCCACTGGGACGAGGTTCCGGAGACGTTGTTGCTCCATGGCGAGGTGATCGTGATCTTGCACAAGCGGTTCAAGAACGTCGTGATCAAGAAGCGTGGTGCTACGCCGGAGGACTGGTACATCCCCGTGAACGAGCGCCTCTATGACAGCCAGGGGCTGCGGATTCAACGCTAGGTCCCGCTTCAATCGAACCCAGACGGGACGCTCCTCTTGCTGACCTACATCCTGCGTCGCTTGTTGCTCATGATCCCGACGATGATCGGGATTACGATCGTCGTGACCGCAATCATGCTTGCTGCGCCCGGCGAGCCGGGCCAGCGACAGCCCGGTGGTCCGAGCGCGGGCCCCGGTGGCGACATGAAGCTGGCCTCTTCGAAGGCCATGCTCGACGCGAAGAAGGACATGGGCTTCTTCGACGAGGAGGGGGAGAAGCTCTGGTTTGGGCATGCCTGGTGGAACTGGGTCAACAAGCTCGTGCGCTTGGATTTTGGCAAGTCCTTCCGCTTTCACGTGCCCGTGACGGAGCTGCTTGCGGAGCGGATACCGGTGACGTTGCGGCTCAACTTGATCGCACTGGTCCTTCTCTACTTGCTTGCGCTGCCATTGGGGATCTTTGCGGCGACGCATCGGGGGACGACGTCCGAGGGATGTCTCTCGACCGTCCTCTTCGTGCTCTATTCGCTGCCCGCCTGGTGGGTCGCGACCATGTTTGTCGTCTACTTCGCCAGCGTGAACTTCGTGGACTGGTTCCCGGTCGATGGGCTCCATGCTTCCGGCTCGGAGCGCTTCACGCTGCTCGAGTATCTCGGTGACTCGGTGCATCGACTGGTGCTGCCGATCACCTGCATGACCTACGGAGGGTTGGCCTATCTGTCGCGACAGATGCGCGCAGGCATGCTCGAGGTCGTGCGCCAGGACTACATCCGCACCGCGCGCGCCAAGGGGCTCGATGAGCGCCGGGTTACCTACGTTCACGCACTGCGCAATGCGATGATCCCGATCATCACGTTGTTGTCCGGGTTGCTCCCGGCCATGGTTGGGGGGTCGATCATCATCGAGCTGATCTTCAGCATCAAAGGCATGGGAAAACTGGGCTTCGAGGCGATCTTCAACCGGGACTATCTCGTCGTGATGGCCAACACGGTGGTCGCGGCGTTTCTTACGCTGGTCGGAATTCTGATTTCAGACGTCCTGTACTGTCTGGTCGATCCGCGCATTTCGCTGGACTGAGGCTGACCTATGGCGGAACCGCAAGCAACGGCCGACGACACCGCAAAGCCGGCGCCAGGCCAAGGGTATTGGGCCATCGTCCGACGGCAGTTCTTCAAACAGAAGCGTGCGGTCGCGAGTCTCGTTTTCGTCGTCCTGTTCGTTGCGATCGCAGTGCTCGCGCCGCTGTTGGCCAACGATCGTCCGATCATCGCGAAGTACAAGGGGCACCTGTCGTTCCCGGCGTTCACGACGTACTTGGACAGCGACGCGTACCCGATTCCGAGCTTCGTGACCAACGCGTTGCACCGGTTGCCGCTGTTTGCGCCGGTATGGCGTGAGCTGGGCGACCAGAATTGGAAGGAAGCGTTGGCAGCGTCGTTTCTACCAGCGGGGGTGGACAATGCGCATGCTTTGCCACATTGGATGAGCGGCGACGACGGTTGGGCATTGATGCCGCTCGTACCTTACGGCTTCAAGGAGAACCATCCACGCTACGCCAAGCACAAGCCCGGGGCGCCCGCGCTCGAGGGGCAAGGGCACTGGCTGGGGACCGACGAGATGGGCCGCGACGTAACCGCGCGGTTGATTTACGGCACGATCGTCGCGATGTCCGTGGGCGTGTTGTCGGTCAGCCTCTACGTGTTGCTTGGCGTCATCATCGGCTCGATCGCCGGTTACTTCGGCGGCTGGGTCGACATCTTGATCTCGCGCGTGATCGAGGTCGTCATCTGCTTTCCGACGCTGTTTCTGATCCTGGCGGTGTTGGCGATCGTGCGCGAGCCGAGCATCTATTGGGTCGTCATCCTCTTGGGCCTCATCCGCTGGACCGGTCCGGCGCGCTTGATCCGTGGCGAGTTCTTCAAGGCCAGGGGCGCCGACTATGTGATTGCGGCACGCGGGTTGGGGCTACCGACGCGCCGGATCATCTTCCGCCATCTCGTGCCCAACTGCATTTCGCCGGTCCTGGTGACAGCGAGCTTTGGCGTCGCTGGAGCCATCCTGATCGAAAGCAGCCTGTCGTTTCTGGGGATCGGTGTGGCACCGCCGATGCCAAGCTGGGGCGAGCTTGGTAGCGAGGGACGCCAGTTCATCTCGCAAGGCCTCTATCACCTGATTCTCTACCCCGGCATCGCGACGTTCGTCACGGTGACTGCATTCAACCTGCTCGGCGAGGGCATCCGCGATGCCATGGACCCGAGGCTGCGAGACTGAGCCATCCAGCGGCTCGGTCGCACGCCTCGGAGTTTCGTGTGGCAGAGAGCGTCGAGTCGGGCCAACACCCGTATCGAGCCTTCAGCCACGTGGCCCGATCGGCTACCCTTCCTCTCCACTTTCCGCGTTCCGTGCGACCGCTTGGCCGGTTGCCAGCTGAGGCCAGAGACCATGGATTCTGTACCGACGACTTTTGTTCTCCCGCGTGCGGTCTTGCGAGCGGCTACCCCGATGTGCCGGGTAGTCGTTACCACCGCACTTCTCCTCTCTTCCGTGACCGCCGCGCCGCTGCTGATCCAGGCTGGACAGAACGGTGCTGGTCGAGCGTCGCTGCAGTCGGCTCTCCAGAAGGCCAAGGCGATCTATGGGACCCTTGCCAAGCCGCTGACCGTCAATGGCAAGGTGCTGGACCCGGCCGAGGTCGAGCGCCAAACGGTCTACATGATTGGCCAGCGCCAGATGCAGCAGAAGCTCATCGAGATGATCATCGACGATCAGATGGCGGAGCAGATCAAGTCGGGCGTCAAGCGAGAGACCTTCGACGTCATCGAGGGGGACATCGGCAAGCAGATCGAGAAGACGATCAAGGAGTTCAAGGTCAAGAATCCCGGCAAGGACTTCTGGGCCGAGCTCGCCAAGACCAACACATCGAAGGCCGAGTACATGACCATGCAGCGGTCGACGCTGCTGTTTGACAAGGTCTTCTTCCGTGGCATCCCTTCGAAGTGGCCCGAGCTGACACGCGAGGCGATCATTGCGTCGGGCGGAGACCAGGGGCAGCAGTTCTTCGACAAGTTCGCTGAGGCAGTGAAGGAGGGCCAGGAGGTTCCGGCGCTCTGGCTGCACATTTGCCGCCAGTGGGTGATCGGCAAGATGCAAGAGTGGTCCGATGTGCGTTATGCCTCGGATGGCTTGAGTCCCGATGTCGTTCTGTCGGTCAACGGTCATGACTGGAGGACCAAGGACGCCGCGGCAATGCTGGCGCTCAAGATCAAGCCCGAGGACCGGACGCGCGCGCTGATCGACATCGCTCTGCAGACGGCACTCCAGCAGGCTCTCGAGAAGAAGGGCGCCTGGCTCAGCGACGAGCAGTACCGCAAGGAGTTCGCCGAGTATCGCAAGCCCTATGATTCGACTCCCTTCACCGTCAAGGTGCTTGCCCTGTCGTTCAAGGGCTACCCGTCGTTCGAGGTCTACAAGGCTCGCTGGCGGCTCGAGCGATCGTTCGAGCACCTGATCGAAAGCGAGATCAACGACGACAACCTGAAGAAGCACGCCAAGCGGGCCAAGGACTTCCTCTCGGATGGCCGGGTATCAGTCAAGGTCATTCGTATCCCGGCATTCAACGACGCCCAGGGCACCTGGTTCAACAACGGCTTCGCGACGGCGCGCGCGACGGCAGACCAGGTGATGCGCGACATCGAGTCCAAGAAGGTCAAGTTCGATGCGGCCATGAAGGAGCACTCCAAGTGGCCGGAGAATCTCAAGGATCAAGGCGTCTTGCTCAACAAGTCGCTCAACGAGCTGCGCACCGAGCTGCGTGAGAATGAGTACACCGACTTCGTGCATGGATTCTCGGTTGGTGAGCTGTTCTTCTATGACGTCAAGCCGGGCACCGTCGCCGGACCGATCCGCGGCCAAGATGGCTATTACATTGGAATGGTGACCGACAAGATGCCGGCGAGCAGCGAGATGAATCTCGGCGACAAGAACCAGCGCGACCTCGTCAAGCAGGACTACCTGAGCCATCGCTTCCTGGCGTGGGCCAACAAGGTGGCGGCCGCGACCAAGATTCGCTAGCCCCGCACGTTGTCCCGAGAATCGTCGTCGCTGAGGCCGCTGCTCGGCCGCATACTCGGGCTTCTGCGCCATCACAAGGGCTTGGCGTTCACCGTCTTCGTTCTCGGACTGATCGAAGCTGCGGTTGTCAAGGCGCCGTTCTTGCTGATCAAGGACGTCGCCGACGAGCTGTTGCACAACTCGGGCTCCGTGGCTGTGCTACAGCCCAATCCGCTGCTCGAGCGGCTGGACGCGGTCAAGGCTTGGTTCCTCGATTTACTTGGCCTGGACGTTGCAATGCAGAGCCATGTGCTCGGCAGTGCCGTCCTGCTGGCCGTATTGGCCGTCCTGGGAGCCGTGACGCTCTATGCGTTTCGCATCTGTTCGAACCTCATTGCCACGCAGCTCGTCGTGGACCTGCGCAACCAGATTTGCGCGCACTTGATGGGGCTGAGCTTGCGTTTCTTCGCCAGGCAGCGCAGCGGTGACCTGATCTCGACCGTGTCGAATGACACCAGCACGCTACGCCACTCGTTTACGTTGATGCTCGAGAATGCGATTCTCGAGCCGGCCATGATTCTCGGCAACGTCGTCGTCGCCTGGTCGGTGATGCCCGCACTGGGCCTGGTCGTGCTGGGCCTCGCGTTGATGCTGGCGATTCCCATGCTGGCGTTCGGTCGCAAGGTGCACAAGAGTTCGCGGCGTAGCCTCGAAGCGCTCGGCGATTCGACCGACAAGATGACCCAGATGTTCGCGGGGATTCGGACCGTCAAAGCGTTCCAGCTCGAAGAGCGTGAGCTGGAGGAGTTCGAACGCGACAACGAGCGCTTCTTGAAGCGGGCCATGCGCATGGTTCGCGCCAAGGCCCTCTCGCAGTCGATTCTCTATCTGCTCTACATGCTCGTCTTTGCTGCCGTCATCTTCCTGCTCTACGAGGCGAAGGGGCAGCCATGGTACGAGCGCCTGCGCACGGGCGACATGATGATGGCGCTCGCAGCGATTGCGACGACCTACACGCACGTCAAGCGAACGGCACGGATTTGGAACGTTCTCAAGGAGTCGCAGGGCGCCAATGACCGGCTGGAGGTGCACTTCGGCGCGCAGAACGAAGTGCACGATGAGCCGGACGCCACGCCCATCGGGCCGGTCAGTGGCGCGGTCGTGTTCGATGACGTGACATTTTCCTATGAGGACGAGACCGTGCTCGCGGGGCTCAGTTTCCGCGTCGAACCGGGGCAGAAGGTTGCTTTCGTCGGCCCGAGTGGGTCCGGCAAGTCGACGATCCTCAATCTGTTGACACGGTTCTACGACCCGGATTTGGGGCGTATCGTGATCGACGGTCGCGACCTCCGCCATGTGCAGCACGGCTCGTACCTGCCGCAGATCGCGACCGTCGATCAGCAACCCTTCCTGTTCAACCTGAGCATCGGCGAGAACATCCTCGCCGGGCGACCGGGTGCGACCGAGGACCAGCTCTTCGACG
>CAYSWE010000293.1:0-6408 GCA_964434515.1 uncultured Phycisphaerales bacterium
GGAAGTGTCCTCCAGCGGGTTCTATGCCTGGCTGAAGTCGTCGTCTGAGCGCGCCGCGCGTGACGAGTCCGACCCAGTGGTCGAGAATGTGTTGAACCGAGAGTTCACCGCTGGCGATCGGCGTTTTTTCACGACGCGTCGTCGGGTGGTCGATGGCCGACAGCTGCGTGCCGAGCTTGCATTCCACAGACACGGGCAAAACGTGTTCCCTCGGTCCCCAGCGATCCGGAGGACGCCTCTACGACTCGTCGTCCTCGTTGAGGAAACCGTAGTCGTCGTCCTCTTGCGTGATGTCGACTTCGTCGTGGCGCTGGTCGCCCTCGAGTTCGACCTCGTACGTTTCCGAAGATGTACCGAGGGGCGACAGGGCATCCGGCAGGCTGGGATTGTCGTCGGCGTTCGGGTCCACGTCGCCGAAGATCGGATGGTAGTTTCGCATGATCCTCAGCTCGCCACTCGTCTTGCCATCGGCACCCGGCTGGAAGTCCGGGTGGTAGTTGCGGCGCGAGGTCTGGAACGTCCCTTTGGCCGACAGGTCTGGCGGCGCCGGCGGTAGCCCACCCCGGGCGTACTCGCTCTCCGGGTTCGTTTCTTCGTAGGGCGTGATCGCCACCGAGTCGGATTGGAACGTGATCTCGTCCTCGGCTGGCATCTTCGGTTTGGGAGGCGGCGCGGGTTCTGGCGGTGGATCGTCGCTGGCCCGACGCACGGCCGGAACGGCGGCGACCGACGCGTTTGAGCGGGCCACCGGGAAAGCGCTGGGGCGCGGTGCTGCAGATCGTCGCGCTTCGAGCGGCGCTGCGGACACGATGGTTCCGCCTTCGGATTCGTCGAACAGGCCGAGCAAGAGGCCGATACACGCGCCGTAGACCGCGAAGCCACCGAGAGCCAGGATCCACACGACGATCTTGGCTGCCATCGTGGGCATCGGGACCACGTTCAGGAGCCAGGCGCCAGCGTGCGCCATGACCCAGGTGTTGAACCAGAGAGAGCCGGGCAGCAGGATGCCGGACGCCAGGCCGAGCAGCAATCCGGCGCTGACCCCGCTCCAGCCGATTCCGAATCCGAGTCCGCCGATGACCCCGGCCGCCACGGCTGGGATTAGCATATGCATCGCCGTCGCCGAGGTGCCGCGCGATAGCACGAGTTCTCGGAACAGGATGCAGAACATGAGCCCGCCCAGCGCCCAGCCGGCTCCGGCCCAGAGCTTGAGCTTGCGCTCTCGCGGCATCAGGCCCTGCAGCACGGCCGCGGCCACGGCACCAAATGTCGCGGAGGCGAGGGTCACCGAAGTCCAGATCCCGCCTGGAACCTCCCAACGCTTCCAGATCAAGGTCCAGAACACGCCGCCGAGCAGAAAGCCCATGGCGCCCCGGAGAATGAAGGACATTTGCACGGTCCGAACCCTCGTTTTCGATCCACGCGCCGGCCGGAACGGGCAGACGCAGCTTGGGTTTCCTATCGGACCCTCCGTGGGCGCGACTGGCCTGCGCGGTGGAACCGACGCTGACAGCAGGCAGACGCTGCGACCAGGCTCGTCTGGCGGCTATGCTCCAGGGATGGTCGACAAACTCGTCAGACGGATCCTTGTGCCGATGGACCTGAGTCGCGAGCAGCCGCAGTTGCAAGAGTATGCGATCGCGCTCGCCGCTCAGCTCGGCGCGGATCTCCTATTCTTCTCCGTGATCGACTCGCCGACGACGCTCGCCCTGATCGGCAATCATCCCTCCGCTGGAAAAGGGTCGAGCGGATTTCGAGCCAAGGTCGTCGCGGACGCCAAGGTCTTGCTGGAGCGCATGGTCGCCCTCGCCGTCGAGTCGGGAGTCCGGGCGTCGGGGCATGCTGTCGTCTCCGAGCGCGTCGGTGACAAGGTCATCCACGAGGCGAGCGAGCGAGACGCGGATCTCATCCTCGTGGTCGCGGAGGACCACTCGATGCTCTGGAACTTCTTCTTTGCGGACTCGAGCGAAGTCATCAGTCACCGTGCGCCGTGTCCGGTCTTGACGATCAAACCGGATCCTGGGCCGAAAGGCGATCCGGGTGAGCGCGCGTGATGTGGTTGTCTTCGTGCTTGTCTCGGCTGCTGCTCTGTACCTTCATTGCGGCGATGGGTTGTGCTACCGACGCGGACTGGCGCCGGCGTGATCTGCTCGAGCCCGCGGGCTTCCCGCGTACCCGAGGGTGGGGTGCGCAGGAGGCCGGCACTGCGAACCTACGCACTTCGGCCGAACTCGTCGCCGGCAAGCAGGTGCATCTGCCGGTTCGCGTCACGGTGGCGTACGACCTTGCCACGAAGCCGTGGATCGAGTGGCAGCCGTTCGGATACAAGGACCGGCCGGACGAAGGCTGGGGCAGCAATGGCAGCAGTGAGTTGTTGTTCGGTGTGGATCAACGTCTCAGTCCCGGCTCCAATGAGCGACCACTCGTTCCCGCGCTTTCGCTGAGCCTGTTCGGGATCAGTCCGCACGGCGGCCCACGTGCTTCCAGGTGGTCCGGGGTGATCGAGGGCGAGGACGGCTACTACGGCATCCTCGGCGCTCATTGGGGCGATTCGGAGCGCAGTTTGGTTGCCAA
The DNA here is from genome assembly GCA_964434515.1 of uncultured Phycisphaerales bacterium. Taxonomy (GTDB): domain Bacteria; phylum Planctomycetota; class UBA1135; order UBA1135; genus CAYSWE01. The sequence continues at coordinate 2,575 of CAYSWE010000293.1, forward strand.
CCTCGGTGCCGGTGTGGGGGGGCCGCGTGCGCAACGACGGTTTGGCCCAGACCGGCGACAGCGGGCGAATCCTCGGTGGGTTGGTCCTGACCGAGGCGCTCAGCCCGACCGGTTTCGGCCTCAGCACCGAACCGACACGTCTGGGTATCGAGACATTCTGGGTGCACGACCCGGTGGACGACCGGACGTTTGGCGAACTTGGCATCGGCTTGTCGTTTTGGGCCGGAACCATCGAGGTGGATCTGGGGTATCGTCGCGGTCTGACCTCGGAGACGCAGGACGACGTCTTCTATCTTGGTTTCCGCACGCTGATGTTCGACACGCTCAGCTGGTAGGACCGTCTGGCGCGGCATGACTTCATGAAACAACAGCTTCCCCTGGATCTCAGCGACCTTGCATGGACGTGCGACGACCCGAAACTGGAGCTGGCCCCGGAGGCCGGCGTACTGATCGGTCAAGAGCGCGCGATCGAGGCGCTCAAGTTGGGCATGGAACTCTACGGCCCGGGTTTCAACATGTTCGTCACCGGGCTCACCGGGACGCGACGCGCCCAGGGGGTCAAGGCTCTGCTCGAATCCATCCGCGCGGTCTGCCAGGTGGTTCCCGACCGGGTCTACGTGTACAACTTCGCCGAACCAAACCGTCCCAGCCTACTGACGTTCGAGGGTGGAGAGGGTGAGCGGTTTGTCGCCGACTTGGAGCAGTTCTTTGTTCTGGTGATGACGGCTGTCCCGAAGTCCCTCGCAGCGCCGGCCCTGGCCGAGCGCCGGAGGGCGATGCAGAAGCAGTACGCCGCTAGCGAGCACGACCTGTACCGCGATCTCGTCGATGAGTGCAAGGCGGCGGGCTTGGCTCTCGTAACGCTCGGCGAGGACGAGTCGGCGGAGCCCGACATTTTTCCGATCATCGACGAGCAGCCAGTGCCGCCCGAAGCGCTCGAGGCTCTCGTTCAGGAGGGCAAGCTGTCGGCAGAGCGGGCCAAGGCGATGACCGAGGCGCGCGACCCACTCGTCGCCAAGCTCTACGTGATTCGGTCTCAGGCTCAGGAAATCGCGCGCGAAATGCTCGAACGGATCCGCGGACTCGATCGCGCCGCGGCGGCGCAGACGATCGGCCCGGAGCTGGGGACCCTGCGCGAGCGTTGGACCGACCCAGGTTGCGAACGCTATCTCGTCGATCTCGAAGCCTTCATTCTCAAAGACCTTGGCACCGTCGTGGGCTATGCGCGTGCATCGGCCGAGGCCGGCCTCGACGAGGTCCGGCGACCGAAGGAACTCGAGGCCCGGGCGTTGCCTCGTGTTGCAAAGTCGCAAGAGGCCGGCGACTGTCCGGTCGTGTTCGAGGCCAATCCGACCTACGAGAATCTCTTCGGGACGATTCTTCCGCCCGACGAAGATGGCCCGCGACTCTCGCACATCGAGATCGGGTCGTTGTTGCGCGCGGACGGCGGCTACCTCGTCCTGCGACTCACCGACCTCTTGGCCGACGCCGCTGTGTGGACCATGCTGAAGCGCGTGTTCAAGACCGGGCGGCTCGAGATCCGGTCGCAGCCGACACAGGCGCCGCAGTCGCAAAGCCCGCTCAAGCCCGACCCCGTCGAGGTCTGCGCCAAGCTCGTTGTCATTGGCGAGATCGGCACCTATGAGTTGCTCTGCAGTCAGGACCCCGAGTTCACGAAGGTCTTCAAGGTCCATGCGCCGTTCGACACGACGATGGAGCGCAGTGATGCGAACATCGCGCGCTACGGCGCGTTCGTCGCGGGGCTTCGCATGGAAGAAGGCTTGCTCGAGCCGACGCCGTGTGCCGTGGGGCGGTTGGCCGAGCGCGGCGCCCGTCTGGCCGGGTCCAAACGGCGGCTCTCAACACGGTTCGGCGAGCTCGCCGATTTGTATCGCGAGGCCTCACATCTGGCCCGCAAACGTGGCGCCAAGATGGCTAGCCGCGCCGACGTGTTGGCTGCCGAACACGGGCGGGAACGGCGCGTGTCCTTGACGTTTGAGAAGTACCTGGAGAGTGTGCAGGACGGTCGCATGCGACTCGACGTGACCGGCGAACAGGTGGGCCAGGTCAACGGACTCGTGGTCATCGACACGGGCGCGTGGGTGCACGGGCGCCCGTCGCGAATCTCGGCCCAGGTGGGCGTCGGCTCGCGCGGCGTGATCGATATCGAGCGAGAGTCTGAGTTGTCTGGGCAGATCCACGAGAAGGGAATCCAGATCCTCGGGGGCTATCTGCTGGGCACGTTCGCACGGCACTTTCCGCTCTGCCTGAGTGCGACGCTCTGCTTCGAGCAGTCCTACTCCGGCGTCGACGGTGACTCCGCGTCCTCGACCGAGCTCTACGCGATTCTCTCGGCGCTATCGGGCATCCCGCTGCGACAGGGGATCGCCGTCACCGGCTCGGTTGACCAGTTCGGTCGTGTCCAGGCCGTCGGCGGCGTCAACGAGAAGATCGAAGGCTATTTCCGTGTGGCGCGGCTTCAGGGCGACGCTGGCAGTGTCGGTGTGATGATCCCGAAGTCGAACATCGATTCGCTCATGCTGGATCCGCAGGTCGTGGAAGCGGTCGCTGCGGGGCACTTCCGCGTCTACGCTGTCGAGTCGATCGCCGAAGGGCTCGAGGTCTTGACGGGGGTCCCGGCTGGCGAGCCAGATCCTGCGAGTGAGGGGACGGTGCTGGGGCTTGCCGCGCGGCGATTGGCGGAGTTTGCTGAGGCCTATAAGCCGTTTCGGTGACGCTCGCCGTCGCCGGCTGCGGCCTTCGCGCAGCAGGGCGGCAAGAAGAATCGACGCGATGCACGACGAAGGGCATTCCGGTTTGGCCACCCGGTCGCTATCCTGCCTGGCCCTTTTCTGCTTTGCCTACGGCCTACGAGACGGTCTGCCCACACCGGACAGCGTCTCCATGAGACGCGTTGAGATGACAACGACGAGTTCAGAGGACACCAGTTCCGGCGCCAATGTCGAGTTGCTCGAAGAGGCTGTGATCCGTTTTGCCGGGGACTCCGGCGACGGGATGCAGCTCACTGGCACCCAGTTTACGAACACGACGGCATTGTTTGGGAACGACCTCGCGACGTTCCCGGACTTCCCAGCGGAGATTCGCGCTCCTGCCGGCACCCTGCCGGGCGTCAGTGCCTTTCAGATTCGCTTTTCGAGCCGCGACATTCATACGCCGGGAGACCGGCCCGACGTGCTCGTCGCGATGAATCCAGCCTCGCTCAAGGTGCACTTGAGCGAGCTGAAGCGTGGCGGCATCTTGCTGGTCAACACGGCGGCATTCGAAAAGAAGCTGTCGTTGCAGGCCGCGCATTGGGACGGCAACCCGCTCGAGGATGCGGCCTTGATGGGCGACTATCGGGTCATCCGCGTCGACCTGAACAAGCTCACGCGTGAGACGCTCGCGGACTCCGGGCTCGATGCGCGGATCGTGATGCGCTGCAAGAACTTCGCGGCGCTTGGCATCCTCTACTGGATGTTCAACCGCGACCTGCAGCCGACGATCAATGCGCTGCACAAGCAGTTCGGCAAGAAGAAGCCGGAGATTGCCGAGGCGAACATCAAGGTGTTGAAGGCCGGGTTGCACTACGGCGAGACGATCGAACTCCTGGATCACACGTTCCAGGTCGAGCCCGCGCAGTTGCCCGCCGGGACCTACCGCAACATCACGGGCAACCAAGCACTCGCCCTCGGCTGTCTGGCGGCGTCGAAGTTGGCCCAGGTCCCGCTTTACTATGGCACCTATCCGATCACGCCGGCGAGCGACATTCTGCACATCCTCGCGACCTACAAGTCGGAGGGTGTGATTACGTTTCAGGCGGAGGACGAGATCGCC
>CAYSWE010000294.1:0-6386 GCA_964434515.1 uncultured Phycisphaerales bacterium
AACACGTGCTGTCGGCCGAGCCCGACGTGCGCGTTGCGCGCCTGGCGCTCGTCGATGCGGCGCGCAGCTTGCTCGTCACCGGGCTCTCCTTGCTGGGCGTCACCTCGCCCGACGAAATGTAGCCTGCCAACCTTCCACCTACGACTGCCCTGCAGAGAGACTGCCATGGACCTCGAACACTTCATCCGCGACGTTCCGGACTTCCCGAAGAAGGGGATCGTCTTCAAAGACATCACGCCGCTCCTCGCCGATGCCGCAGCCCTCGGCTTGGCAATCGAGAGTATGGCCCGACACGCCGCGAACCACGATGTGCAGAAGGTCGCCGGCATCGAGTCGCGCGGCTTCATCTTTGGGACTGCCGTTGCCAAGGAACTGGGGCTCGGGTTCATTCCGATCCGCAAACCCGGCAAGCTCCCCTGGAAGAAGAATCGCGTCGAGTACGAACTCGAGTACGGCACGGACGCCGTCGAGATGCACGAGGACGCCGTCCAGCCGGGCGAGCGCGTCATGCTCGTCGACGATCTCCTCGCCACTGGCGGCACGTTGGCCGCGTCCGCCGAGCTGATCGAGTCCGCCGGCGGGGTCGTCGTCGCGTGCTCGGTCCTGATCGAACTGGCGTTCCTCGAGGGCCGCAAGGCGGTCGACGGCAGGAGCGTGTTCTCGCTGCTCAGCTACGAGTAGCCGGCAGTGGTGCTCCGATCGCGGGCGCCGACATATCGAATACTAACTGGCTTCTTGACAAAGACTTAGAGATCCAGGAGCCGCCAACGCTCGACGGATCGACAAAAAAAGTTCGAAGGTGGCTAAAGCTTTCCGTGATTCGTGCCGATGTATGCGTGCGGTCCGATGTGGGCCGGCTCTTTTAAAACAGGGGATTCTTCCCGACAAAGGCAAACCCACCGTGAGGTGGTGACGCAAAGCCCAGGAGCTGCCGATCTCAAGATCGCTAGCCAGCCAGGTTGCCGAAGGAAGAACAGAGTTGGCACTCGCGCCAACCAAAACTGCGCTCTGTCCGCGCCCGCCTAGCATATGCACCTGGGGGCCGTTCCGAGTTCGGCAGAGGAGGACGCGGGCCCACTTCGTCGCTTGGGGTTCTCCCGGGATCGTGGCCTTCGTGCGCCATCGTAAACCGTCAGCAGAAGCCGGTCCATGACCCCCGCGCGGTCGTCTCGCCGCTCGGGCACGAAGTGCACGGTGCAGCCGTCATGGTTGCAGTCGCGCACGTCGTGATCGGTCCTCGGACCGGGAAGCATCCAACAGAGAGAACCTTACCTTTCTTCTAACCCACCGCCGCAGCTGTGGCGCGTGGACGGATGCCGAGACGATGACAACCAAGACGACGAGCGGTTCGACAAAGCCAACCAGCAAGCGTACAACGACCAAGCGGACAGCCACCAAGCGGACAGCCACGGGCACGCGCAAGAGCACCGCGAAGTCCAAGGCCGCAACCGCCAAGGTTGCCCCCAAGAAGAGCACGACCAAGAAGAGAACCACCCGGAAGGCGGCAACGAAGCGCCCCGCTGCCAAGAAGGTCACGGTCAAGACGAAGACCATGACGACGCGCGCAAAGGTCAAGGCCACGCGGACGACCACGGCCAAGACCGACACGCCGATGACTCCTGCGGAGCGCAAGCGCAAGGAGCAGGAGCGGATCGACAGCGTCTGGAAGACGTTCAAGAAGACCGGCGACGAGAACCTGCGCAACATCTTGGTCGAGTACCACTTTCCCCTCGTGCGCTACATCGCCGAGCGCCTGCTGCAGACTCTGCCGAAGTCCATCGAACTCGATGACCTGGTCAGCGCCGGCACGTTCGGGCTGCTCGACGCCATCCGCGGCTTTGACCTCAAGCGCGGCATCAAGTTCAAGACCTACTGCTCGACGCGCATCCGCGGCTCCATCCTCGATGAGCTGCGCAGCCAGGACTGGGTCCCGCGGCTGGTCCGCCTCAAGGCGCACAAGCTCGACAAAGCGATCCAACGCCTGGAAGCCAGCAACGGCAGAGAGGCCAATGACTACGAGCTCGCCAAGGCCATGGAGATCACCATGCAGGAACTCTCCACGCTCAAGTCCGAAGCCAGCCCGAAGACGATGTTTTCGCTCTCGGAGAAGCTTGACGACAGTGACGACGATCGCGACATGGAGAAGGTCGAGATCATCGAAGACAAGAAAGGCTGCGATCCGGTCCAGTCCCTGCACCAGCAGGACGTGCTCGAGCTGATTACGAGCAACCTGACCAAGAAGGAGCGCCTGATCATCATCATGTATTACTACGAGGGTCTCACGATGCGCGAGATCGGCGACATCATGAGCCTCACGGAATCGCGCGTCTGCCAAATCCACAGCAATGTGATGAGCCGCCTGAAGACCCAGCTCAACGCGCTGGCGGCGGAAGGGACGTCGTTCTAAGCCGACAGATTCGGGCGGTAGCGCCATGGCGATCAGCGAAGTTCAGATCCTCAGTGGCAGCGACACGCTCCTTCGGGAGCGCTGCACGGAGTGCTTTGCCGAGCTCGGCAACCGCCTGCGAGAGGTGCTGCTGCGCTCGGTGGAGATCGCAATCCGCAAGCCACGGCTCGTCGGAGTTGAAGAAATCAGCGACTACCGTGGCCGCGGTGCGCACCTGCTCGTGCCGGCCAACGTCAAGGTCGGCGGCGAGCCGGCGGGCATCCTCGCGGTCCTGACGCCGCTGGCCTCGACCATCGCCATGACATCGTTCGCGCGGCATCTCCCCGATGCGCAGGCGCTCGCCAACCGCAACACAGGAGAGTGGACCGCCGACGACGAGAACTCGTTCCCGATGATCGCCAACACGATCCTCGAGTGTTGCGAGCAATCCTTGCGGGAGCACTCCAACAGGGAGACCTCGCTGGAAATCGGCAGTTTCGAAGTCTTGGCCAAGGGCGTCGATCCGGACGCGTCCGTGTTCGGCGATAGCGCGCTGCTCATGGTGCCGCTCTCCTGGCGGGTCGGCGAGTTCGCCGAAGAACGCGGCGCGATCCTGTTCCCACTCGAGGCCGCGGAAGCGCTCAACGACGAACCACTGCGCTTCGTCGCGCGCGACGATGATGGCGACGAAGAGGACATCGAACCGGCGCCAATCCGCGGCAAACTCGCCGCTTACGTCGCCCACGCCGACGTCATCAAGGTCGTCCGGCGCGCATGCCGACGCGTCGGTCTCGAATGCGATCGGCGACCGTCCAGCGAGGTTCCGAACCCCTCCGCATTCGAGGACACCATCGTGCTGATCGAAATCGGCCCCGGCGACGAACGACGCTTTGACTGGTGCCGGAGACTCAAGATCGCCGGAAGTGCGCTGCAAGTCGTCCTGCTCTTGAAAGAACCGACGCGACGCAGCGTCGCCCTGGCCTTTCGCGCGGCCGCCGACACGGTGCTCGGCTTCCCAACGCGCGAACGTCAACTCAGCATCCGGCTCGAGGAGCTGCTCGAACTGCCAGCGGATGTGGGCTAGAGGCCCAGAGCGCCTTTCCCGGTCGACCGAGTTGGTGCATGGTTTCTGAGATTCCCGCCAACACATTCGAGGTGAACGGCATCTCCAATCGCGAATCTGAAGTTTCGCCGTGGATCGCGAGGAGAAGAGCGTGGCAACCATCGATACATCCCTGAAGGAACTGTTGACCGAGCGCGAGTGGCTCGGCGGGCTGGCACGAGCTCTCGTTGCTAGCGGAGCTAGCGCCGAGGACCTGGCGCAGGACACCTGGGTCGCAGCGCTCGGCTATCGCCGCCCTCTTGCCTCGCCGCGCGCCTTCCTGGCGACCGTGCTGCGCAACCGGGCCCGCGCAACCTCGCGGTCGGACGAGCGCCGACGTGCGCGCGAGCGAGCGAGCGCCGGCCAAGACCGAGAGCCCAGCTCGCTCGAGGTCGTCGAGCGCTTCGAGACCCAGCGCGAGGTCGCAACCGCGGTTGCCGAGCTCGACGAACCGTTCCGGACCACGATCTTGCAACACTACTTCGACGACCGAAGCCTTGCTGACATCGCCCGCGCGACGGGGACGCCACAGGGCACCGTGCGCTGGCGCCTGCACAAGGCACACGCGCTGCTGCGCGAGCAGCTTGCTGAGAAGTTCGGCGAAGAGGACTGGCGCAAGGCCCTGCTTCCGTTGTGCGCCCTACCACCGCGCGCCGCTGCCGCGCTCAGCCCGCTGTCGCTCATCGGCCTCGTCGGCGCGGCCGCCGCCGCACTCGTGCTCACAGGCCTGTGGTTCTTCGGTGGCAACGATGCGGGCACCGAGGGGACCAGCGCAAACTCGGTGCTGGCGCACACCCGAACCAAGTCTTTGGAACAGTCGCCGACCCCATCCGAGAACGACGGCGGCACTCGCGCGCTGTCCGCGGCCCAACCCGAGCCGACGGCCACGCCCGAGCCCCAAGCCGCGCCGACGGCCAAACTCGTCGAACAGCACGCAACCGTACACGCTCGCTGCATCGACGATCGTGGCGCACCCATCCCGCGAGTCACGCTCGGCATTGCCGGCGCGAAGCTCAACGGCGGCGGACTGAGCAGCAACGCACTGGTGCGCATGCTACCGCGCGCGCGCAGCGACCGAGAGGGTCGCATCGTGCTGCCGCTGCACGCAGGTCTACGCCTGCTGGAATCCGTGAGCACCAGCATGCGGCCCGAGCCGGGGCAACCGTGGACGATCGTGCTCGAAGCGCGCGCTCCCCACTACGAAATCGTCCGCCTGGACGTGCACATCGCCGACGGGGACGACATCGACATCGGCGACATCCGCCTGCACGCCGCAACCGAACTGCGCGGCAAGGTCGTCGACGCGAACGGGCACGGCGTCAGTAAAGCCGAAGTCCGAATCACGCTTCCGCCGTTTCCGTCGGACTGTGATCGTTTGGCGAGCGAACAGGATGCGCCACGGAGCAGACTCACGACGACGACGTCGCGGTGGCTCTCGCCAGGTTCGTTCACTCTGCGCAGGGTGCCGCACGGACCGGTGATGGTCTGGGCCAAGAAGCCCGGCTACCGCACGGCCTACGCGGTCGCCGACGTCCAGGGGGATCAAGTCGTCGTCCCCGAGCTGACCCTTACGGCCGCGCCGGCAAGCAAGAGCAGATGGACCCAGCGCGAGTTCCGCGTGCTCGTCCTCGACCCCAAGGGAAAACCGGTGCCACGCGCCATCGTGTTCTCACAGTCGAAGTTCATGAACAGCCTGGACATCACCGACCCCAAAGGACACGCGGAGCTGCGGGTGGCCGGGAAGAGCGGCACCGGCGGCACCTTGGCTGTCGGCGCAATCGACCCCCGCGGCGCCCTGGGGCCGGCGTACCTCAGCGACGTCCACACGGGGGACGACGAGGTCACGCTCAAGCTTACCGAGCCGCGCTTCATCGAGGTCCACGTGCGATCGGCGCGTGGCGAGGCTCTCCAAGACCTTGTCGTGACCTGGCGCGCCGTTCCGATGGGCCTCGGTCAGATGTCGAAAAAAGGGGGCCCCGACCAGCCGGTCTGCATCGTCGCGCCGGCGTGTCCCGCGAAACTCACGGTAACCGCGATTGGCCACGCGCCCTACGTGCTGCCACTCCCGGATCCCGAGAACCTCCCCCCCAAGATCCAAGTCACGCTGACGCCCACGGCTTCGGTGCGTGGTCGCGTCGTCCACGACGGCAAGCCGGTCGCTGGCGCACAGGTTGAGACCATGCTCCCGCCGAGCGGGTTGGCTCTGATCAACGGTTTCGCCTCGTCCTTCGAACACGGTAACAGCACGAAGACCGACGCGCAGGGACGATTCCGGGTCGACGCCGGCAAGTCGAAACGGCTCGCGCTCTACGTGAAAAAAGCGGGGATGGCACCGCGGCTGACATCGATCCTCGACGTCGAGGCGAGGGGCAGCCTGGACGACATCGAAGTCGAGCTGCAGCCCGGTGCCAGCGTCGAGGGGCGCGTGTTGGATCGCGAGCGCAAGCCGGTCCCGCGGGCCCTCGTCTTGCTCAACGATCACCTCGGCCATGCACGCACCACGTTTGCAGATCGCGAGGGACGCTACCGCTTCGGCGATCTTCGCGCCGGCGACTACGCGCTGCGCCCCACGGACGAAGTCATCGCCTCCGATCGCAACGCGCTGGCCACGTTGCCGTGGCGCATCAGCCGCACGGGCACGGCGCCGAAGGGCCAATACTGGAGCAACCTCCACATCCGAGCCGGGGAGGCCGGTCACCACGACGTCCTGCTGGACAGCTGCCGCTTGCACGGCCGGGTCCGTGTGCAGGGCGCCGATCTACGCGGCTGGGGCGCCTCGATGGTCAAAGTCGGTGACCGCCAGCTCGTGCTCGACACGCGCATTCGGAACGACGGCCGCTTTGAGTTCGCCGCCTCAGCGCCCGGTGACTACGAGCTGAACCTGTCCAGCGCCGGCGG
>CAYSWE010000295.1:0-6379 GCA_964434515.1 uncultured Phycisphaerales bacterium
TCTGTGCTTCCGCAATCTCGAACGGATCGAGATAGTTGTCTCGATCATCATCTGCGGCGCGCAGGATGCGCCCCGCGTGGAGCACGAGGCTCGGATGGATCCGCCCCAACGCACGAGTCAGCTCAGCGAGGCTCAGGAGGCTGTCGGCATTGAGATCGGCGACACGAAACGCGCCCGGAAGACTGCGCCGCGTCGGAAACGCCCGCTTTCGCTGCTTCTCGAGCTGCGTGAGCAAGGGCAAAACGGGCTGTAGCTCGCCGATCTCGAGATAGCCGGAAAGGTCCTTGTCGAGCCGGACGAAATCGCCGTCCTTGCCGTGATCCAAGAGCGCGCCCAGAACCCGCCACTCGATGCGGCTGAGGCGATCATTGGCATCGTGATCGAGTTTGGTAAACCACGCCAACACCAGAGGATTCACAGCGGCAGCCTTGAGTGCACGGCGCGGCAAACGCTTGGCCGCCCACGCCGTCAGCAACAACTGCCCGCCATACCGATACCGTTCGCGATAGTAGGCATCGAACTCGTTGAACTGCAGCTGTCCGTCGCCGTCCGTGTCGGCCCGGTTGAACTTGTCGCGCGTCATCCCACGCAAAGCCTTCATGGCCTCGCGATACTTGATCTGGTCGTCGCCGTCCTCATCGCAGGCGGCGAACAACGTCCGACTCGCTTGCGTCGAGTAAGCAGGAAACGGCAGATCCGTCGCAGTCGCGCGCGCCGCGGCTCGCCGCCCCGTGTTGACCCTGCTGGTGTCCGGCCTCGCGACCGGTGTCTGCGCGACGACCGGTGCAGCCGCCAAACACAAAGACAGCAAGGCGACAGCCCTTACTGGTTCCAACCTCATGGCTCCTCTTTCCTGCGCGGTTCAGGCGGCGCGCACAGGCCTCTTCAAGTGACGTCTCACGGTGCAGTATACGGGAGAACCTATCGGAACGCCGGCAACTCCGGCTTAGCAAGCCCCCTCACTATGGAAGGAATACCGACTCACGACCGAGTTCGATCAGCGTTGTTCCACGCTCCGAATCGCCGTCGAACGAACCGCCGTCGAACGTCGCAAGCTCGATGCGAACGCCCCGATGGCGCAAGAACTCAATCACAGGAACGACTCCTTCGTCAGCGGTTGCAAGAACGACCGCATCGACTCGGTCCGCCAGCGCAGCGGCGTCCAACCCGAGTTGGAGGATTCTCGTCGCCCGGTCCGGTAACGTGACGACGGTATCGAATCCAGCGCCACGCAAGGCCTCGATCCGGCCTCGCGTCTCCTCGCGCACATACGCGATGACGCGAGTCGTCTGCTTCCCGCCGCCAAGGCATTCGAGCAGGCCAATCGCCGACAAATGACCGTCGAAGGCATCGGCGGCCGCAGCCTCGAGGGATTCGAAATCGACGAACACCGCAAAGCGCTGCGACGCGGCGCGATTGCGCGGCAGCGGGCGGGCGTCACGCAAATCGACGTGACTCGGTCCCCGGTCGCGGTCCCGGTGCCGACTCTCACGATCCCGGTCATCCCGATCCGGGCGATCGCCACCGCGGTCACGCCGAGACCGCCTGCCGCGCCGCCGCCCCGAACGCGACTCCCCTCGGGGACGCTCGTCGCTCGCGATGTCACGCTCCCTCGGCCCGCGTTCGGTCTCTGCCTCTGCGGTCTCGGCATCTGGCGCATCCGACTCTTCGCGAGGGCGCTCCGGCCTCTCCCCAGAATCGCCCTCCGCCGAATCGCCATCGTCCGAATCGCCTACGCTCGGCGCTTCCGCCTCGAGGGGCACGTCGACGGGCTCCGCCGCCTTGCGACGGCGCGGCGCGCGCTTGCGCTTTGCCTTTGCACGCGTGCCCCCCTTCTTGGAAGAAGGGGCCTCGTCCGATACAACCTCGACAGGCTCGTCATCCGCGCCCGAAGATGCTTCCGAAGATGCTCCTGAAGACACTCCTGAAGACACTCCTGAAGATACAGCCTCGTCCGCCGGGCGTGCCCGACTCCGGCTGACCTTGCGAGTCCGCTTCTTGGCGACCTTCTTCTTGGTGCTGCCCTTCTTCTTCACGCCGTCATCCGCCGAGTCTGCCATCTTGTCCCCCCCGTTGTCGTCCTCGCCCTCAGTCCCAGCCGGCGGTTCTTCCTTCTTCGGAAGCGGCTTCTCTTTGGACGGCTTCTTCTTGGACGACCTGTCACCCCCGGAGCCCGGAGAGAACAGGCCGGAGCCAAAGTCAGTGGGTGTCACGGCTGTCGCCCCCGAGGCTGTGTGGTCGGAAGTTCTGTGGTCTAGCGCAATGCACGATGGAACAAGCTCGAACGGTGCTGCCTCCCCCCGGAATTGGCGGCAGGAAGCGTAGCGACGCCCTACCGTCGGCACAAGCAAACGCGTTCTCGGGCCTTCTCCCCAATCCAGCCGTTGCCTCACGGGCAGCACTCAGGGAAGCTCTCTTCCATGATGCGCGTGGTCTGTCCTCTGGTCCTACTGGCAATCGGCACTCCCGCGGGGATCGCCCAGACAGCCATGCCCGTCGCTATGGATCCACTCGCGGACTGCGGAGATCTGCTCCGAGCGGCGGCGGATACCCTCAATCTCGAGCTCACCGACCTCGCCATCCCTGTCGACCTTGCCTTCGAACGTACGCCCCCTCCGAGGCTGCGACCGACCCTGGGGCGGACGCTCCGAGCACCGCTGACCGCGCCGCGGCTCGCGGCAGAGCTCGACCTCGCCGCACGGGCGTTTGCCGCAAACCCATCGCTCACGCTCGCATTTCGGGCCAGCCTGCGTCTGGTGCAGGGCGAAGCCAGAGGCCCTAGGCCCCAAGACCTGCCGACGACGAGAACCGCCGGAGAAGCCCTGAATCTGCTGGTCGGCGCCCGAATCGAAGGCGCAACACGCCTGACCCTGCCAGGGCGAACGGGAGAGGCGCTGCATCAGCTATTTCGTGCCCTGCTCGCCGTGCGCCGCGCGGTTCCCCAACACGCATCCGAGCCGCTCTCAGCCAACCTCGTGCCGGTGGCGCTGCTGCGGCTGGATCGCGCGATCCGCTCGCTGCGGGCCCTGGGGTCGCCCCAGCTTCCTGGCGCGATCCGCGCCGCGGATTGTTCCGGCGACGTTCGCGTTCGTGTCGCAACGCCTGCGGGCGCGGTCCTGATCGGTGGTCCCGGCAAGACCCGCTACTGGGGCGAGCCGCTGGTCATCATCGACTTCGGCGGAGACGATGTCTACGAGGGCCGCGTCGCCGCGAGCCGGCTGGCGCAGGGCAGGCCCGTGGGACTGGTCGTCGATCTCGGCGGCAACGACGTCTATTCGTCGAAGCACGGCCCGACTCAGGGCGCAGCGGAGGGCGGCATCGGCCTGCTTGTCGACCTGGGGGGCGGGCGCGATACCTATCGTGGAACCAACCTCTGCCAGGGTGCCGCCCGGCGTGGGCTCGGAATGCTCATGGATGACGGTGGCGACGATCTCTACCAAGCTGTGACCCTGGCGCAAGGTGCCGCGGAGCATGGCACGGGCGTCCTCGCCGACGTCGCGGGCGACGACACTTACATTGGCCATTCGACCTGCCAAGGAGCCGCCAATGCCGGGTTCGCCACGGTCTTGGATGTGGCTGGCAATGACAACTACCGCGCTCGGTCCAACTACGCCCAGGGGGCAGCAAGAGGCGAGCCTGGCCGCGGCGGTGGTGTCGCGTGGCTATGGGACGGCCACGGCGACGATCGCTATGACGCCGGTGGCGAAAGCCAGGCAAGGGCTTCCAATGGATCGTTTGCAGCGCTCATCGACGTCGACGGCACGGACCAGTATTCCGCCCGAGGCTCAGGACAGGGTGCGGCGTCGGACCTCAGCGTTGCTGTCCTCTGGGATCACGCCGGCAACGATTGCTACCTGCTGCGGCCAGCGGGGGGCCGCGCCAGTCGACCGACGTTGGGACAAGGCGCGGCGCGCGGATTTGCGATCGGTGTCCTGCTCGATGACCAGGGCGCCGATCACTATCTGGCTGGCAGCGGCGCGCAGGGCTCGGCAAGCGCCGCGGGCATTGCCCTGCTGATCGACAAAGCCGGCGACGACACCTTTGGGCCGAGCACTGGGACGACACCGCCGAACGACCCGAGCGGCGCGATCGCGATGCTGATCGATGCCGCGGGTGACGACCGGTTTGGCGACGAGCGCGAGGGCAAACGGTTCGTCGGGGAGTTCCGCCGTGCGGGCGCCTATGGCCTGACGTGGGATCTCGGACGAGTGCCACGCTCGGCCGCCACCGCGGCGCCGGCCACGACCCGGCGACAACCCGCATCGCTCCCCACCGAGCCCGGTGACAAAGCGCGGCTGCCGGCGATTCGTGCCTTGTTATCCAGCCCGACGAGAGCCGAGCGCCGCCGCGGCGTGAGCCTCGTGCGACGCATGCACGACGCCTACTCGAAACCGATCTTGCTGCGACTGGCGCGTGATGACGAGGATGCCGGCGTCCGACGCCAAGCGGCGCGTGCACTGGGGACCTTCGCCGACCCGGCCGTCGTGCCGATCGCCGACGCTCTGGCCAAGTCACCCGTGCTGCTCGACCGACGCTGCGCTGCCCAATCGCTCGCCACGGTGCCGGGCAAGCAGGCGCTCCACCGCCTCTGCGATCTTCTCGGTGACAAGAGCCGCTGGGTCCGCGATCCGGCGCGACGCGCCCTCGTGCTGCGGCGCACTGAGGCGCTCGCCGTCGGTCTCATCGACGCGACACGCGTCGATGCCCGGACCGCCCGGGAATGGCTGACGCTGTTCTCGGCCTGGGCGGTGCCCCCGGACTGCATCGCGGTCCTCGATCAACTCAGTGCCTCCAAGAACACCGCTCTCGCGCGTCAGGCGCAGGCCCTCTTGGCCAAACGAAAGGCCAAACGGAACCAGCACAAATGAGCTCGACCGTTGCTCTCTTCGTCCCGTGCTACGTAAACGAACTCTGGCCGCAGGCCGGCCGCGCCGCCGTAGAGTTGATCGAAGCCGCGGGCCACCGCGTGTCGATCACGGACGCCGTGTGCTGCGGTCAGGTCCTCGCCAACAGCGGCGAGGCCGCAGACGCAACCCGGGTCTATGACGTCTGGGACAGCGCTCACCAAGCCGCGCACGAAGTCGTCGTGCTCTCGGCAAGCTGCACCGGGCACTTGCTTCAGCAGGGGGCCCAGGTACGCGAGTTCTGCGAATGGTTCGTCGCGCAAGCTCCGCGCGAGTTTGCGACGCCCGTGCCACGCATGGTGGCGCTCCACACGTCCTGCTCGGCACTGCGCGAGACCAAGACCGCGTGGGCCGAACAAGAGCTCTTGCGCCGCGTACCACAGCTCGCCGTGCACACACCCAAGCAAGCCGACGAGTGTTGCGGCTTCGGCGGCAGCTTCTCGACCGGCTTCGCCGACCTCTCGGTCAAGATGGGCCAGGACAAGATCGCCAACCTCGAGCAGTCGGCCCAGCGCATCGACGCCATCGTCTCCGCGGACTGCTCTTGCCTGCTGCATCTACGTGGCGTCGCGCGCGAGGACCTTGAGTTCTTCCATATCGCCGAGATCCTGCGCATGGCAATCGGATGACCGGAGTTGCGAGTACGCCCCTGCAACTGCTCGCATCGCTACGGAATCGAAGACTCGATCCGCAGCGACAGATCGCGGCAGACGACGCGATGCGCCACGGCGACATCGAGGATTATCTTGAGGTCGGGAGGTCTGGGCTCGAGATCACGCTGCTCGGCCTGATCACTGCGCTCGCACCACTGCCACGCCGGATCCTGGACCTCCCGTGCGGCCACGGCCGCGTGCTGCGCTGGCTGGCGGCTGCATTTCCGACGGCCCGCTTGTTTGCCTGCGATCTCGACAGGAACGGCGTCGAGTTCTGCGAGCAGACGTTCGCTGCCGACGGCACGGTGTCGACCGAAGACCTGAGTCGCGTGACGCTGCCAAACGACATGGACCTGGCGTTCTGCGGCTCGCTGCTCACCCACCTACCAAAGCACGCGTGGTCCGCATGCATCGGACTGTTCGAACGCGCGATCACGCCAGGCGGACTGCTCGTCGCGACGACCCACGGTCGATGGGTCCGCCAAAGGATGCTCGAAGGCGCGAGCTACGACCTGCCACCATTGGCCCAGCAACGCGCGGTCACCGACTTCGATCAGACAGGCTTTGGTTACGCCGACTACGCGCGCGCGCCGGGCTACGGGATTTCGCTCTGCAGCCCGAGTTGGTTGCTGCACGAGGTGCAGCAACGCGGCACCTGGGAAATCATCGCGTTCCACGAGCGCGCCTGGGCGCAGCATCAAGATGTGCTGGTGCTCCGACGGCTGTAGGTTGCCCCGCAGAACCCCGAGTGCGAAGCTCTCCTCATGACCCAACTCGCGCATGAGTTCGCCAAGGTACTGAAGCGCACGGAATTCGTCGAAC
>CAYSWE010000296.1:0-6377 GCA_964434515.1 uncultured Phycisphaerales bacterium
GGAACGTGAGGCTGACGGGCACTGGAACTGGGAACGCTTTGCCAGTCCGCCCGCTACCGGGACCGACGCGCCGCCCGCGACCTCCCCCGCTGCGCCCGCGGCAAGCAAACCGACCGTCCTCGCATTCGACGTCCCCATCGAGATTGCCGCGCTTCGTCTCCAGCATGTCCAGGTACACTTCGCCGACAACACGCAGGCGCCGCCAATCGTCCGCGACCTCGAGCTGAACCTGCGCGGCTCCGATATCGGATCGCCGGAACGTCCGGCCCGCATCGAGGTCCTGGCACACGCCCCCAAACTCCTCGATGCCTTGCGCGTTCGAGCATCCGGCGCAGCGGCTGGGCAAGCGCTGCTGGCCGACTTCGATCTCGAGATCGCTTGGCTCGACCTGCGCTGCTTCGCCAAGCAGCTTGGCGAGTTCGGCGTACGCCCGATCGCCCGCGAGATCCGCTTCGGTGCACACGCTTCGGTCCATCTCGCCCCCGATGCCAAGGACGGTTGCACCGGCGAGTTCGGCATCGAGCAGATCGCCCTGCGCGCCGACGCAACCGATACGTTCCGCATCGATCGCATCGTCGTGCCCATCACCCACCTCTCGACGCAACGCTTGACCATCGGCGAACTCGAGGTCGTGGCGCCGCAAGCCTTCGCCGAACGTACGAGCGCCGGCGCGCTGCGCATCGCCGGCTTCGAACTCGGCAACCCGGCCGGCGCGGAACAACCCAAAGAACTCCCCACACAGCGACCGGCGACCGCGGGTCCGACCTTCCACTGGACCCTGCAACAGGTCCGCGTGCGTGACGCGCAGGCGCGCCTCCATGACCGCGCCATGCAACCTGCGGTGACTCTGGAAGCCCTGGTCGACAACGTGACGATCTCGTCGCTATCGAATGACCCGAGCCAGCGCGAGAGTCAGACAGCGTTCGCGCTCGCCGCACGCTTCCCCGGCATCGCCGAGCGCCTCGCCATCACCGGAACGGCCCTCCCGTTCGGCGCACAACGAACCGCGACGGCGCACGTCGGCATCGATGCGATCTCGCTCGACCGTTTGCGCGGCTATCTGCATCAGGCCGGCATCGAGTCGCAGTTACACCAGGGTCGGTTCGCGTGCGACTTGCGTGCGACGATGCAGGATGCCGGTGGCGATCTGACGCTCGATGCCAGTATCGACAAGGTAACGCTCGCCGACCAACACGAACGGCTGCGTTTCGAGCACATTGCCGTCCACGATGTCCACCTTGGAATGGCAGGCGTGAGGGTTGGCGACGTCGACGTCTGGGGTGCACACATGCCCGTCGCCAGGGGCAACGACGGCGCGCTCGAGTTGCTCGGTCTTCGCCTCATCGGAGCAAGCCCACGAGCGGCGCGTCCGGTGGCGCAAGCGACAGAGCCAGCGCAAAGACGCGCCTCGACAAAGACGCCGAGCGCGTCCCGCTTCGCGATCGACCACCTGCGCTGGCGGGGCAACTCATTTCCGTTCGTGGACAAGACGACGACACCGCCGGTCGCACTCGCGTTCGATGATGTGCAGATCGAACTCCACGACTTGGTCGTCGGCGGCCCGAAGCAAGACACGGCACGAAGACCAGCCCGACTGCGCGTCGCCATCACGAGCCCGGGACTCATGGAGTCTTGTGTGCTCGAAGGAAAGCTACACTCGAAGCCAGGAGCCATCGACCTGCGCGCCGAGCTAGGGCTTCAGGTGACCGGGCTCTCGGCGCGAAAGTTGGCGCCCTACCTCGCCGGGAGCGGTATCGAAGCCCCGCTCGACGGGGGCTTCCTCCGTGCCCAGATCCACGGATCGGTGCGCAGCAAGGACTCCGTCACGCAGTTTGCAGGCGGCATCGAGCAGCTCCGCTATGGAGTTCCCAGCCACGACTACCTGAAGCTCGAGGCGCTCAAGGTGCAACAGGGCCGCGTCGCGGAAGCGGGCACGACGATCGGGCGCATCGAAGTCCAGGGCCCGCGGCTTGCGGTGCGTCGTGCCGAGGACGGCGCCTTGCACCTGCTCGGCTTGCGCATCCGACCCGGTACCGCAACAGCCACACCCGCAGAAGAGCCGCCAAGGGTGCCTACGGAACCCGCCAAGACTGCCGATCCTGCAGCTGCGTCCGAACCCAGCGTTTTTGTCCTGGACCGCGCTTCTCTTGCCGACACGCGCATCGTGTTCGATGACGCGCAACGCGGGCAGAGCTCGACGCTCCGAGTGGACGGCTCCCTGGCAAAGCTCGCGCTGGGCCGTGACAGCACGCCTCGGTTCGCACTGACAGCGAGCGTCGACGGGGCGGTGGACGCACTCTCGCTACGCGGCAAGCTCGAGCTGACCGCAGCGGCAACCAGCTGCGATGCAACACTCGATGCCCATGGGCTGCGTGCCGGTAGCTTGGCCGCTTACCTACCCGCCAATCTGCGCGTGCAGCTCCAAGCGGGCACGTTGCACGCGGGCATCCGAGCGCGCATCGCGAGCGCCGCAGACGGTGGCATCTCGACCGAGTGCTCGGTGCGGCAACTCGCGCTGCGGGATGCCGCGACCAAGCCACCCTTGGAGTGGCTTGCGGTCGATGCCATCCGACTACGAGCGCCGCGCATCGATCCGGCGGGCCATCGCATCGCGATTGACGAAGTGAGCGTTGCGGGCCTGCGCTTGGCGGCAACCCGGACCAAGGACTCCTTCAGCGTGCTTGGCATCCGCTTCGAGCACTCGACTCCGCGTGCGAAACCGATGCCCACCGACCAACCTGGAGCGCCCGTGCCTCGTCGCGCTACGAACAGGCCGGGCCGGCCCACCAAGCCTGTGTTTCCGCTGGTGACGCTTGGCAAACTCGACATCGAGCTGGCGCGGTTCTCGCTCCGCAGCATGGACGAGGCCGAGCCGATGGAGGCCCGCCTGCGCCTCTCGACGCCAGGCCCGATGACCCTACTCTCTCCCGAAGCCGCCGATCTACCGCCGATTCGACTGCGGCTCGATGCAGCAGTGCTACCGCTCGTCGCCTCGATGGACGGCGAGTTGCAGGCCCAGCTGTGGCAGTCCCAGCCGGAGATCACAACCGAGTTCCGCGCCGAGGGTATCCACGGGCGCGGACTCCTGACGTTGCTCCCGGAACTCGCCGGACGCATCGACGCGTCGGCGCTCAGCGACGCGTCCTTTACCACCAAGCTACGTGCCACGCTCAAGCCGGACCGGCGCAACGCGCTCGATTTCGACATCCACCGACTCGGCGCGGAGATCGACATCCACGAGGTCGCGCTGCGCAACGGCGGTAAGCCCGAGATCCTTGCCGGGGTCGACGGCATCCACGCGGAGATCCCGATGATCCGGCTCGACACCGGCGATGTGCACGTCAAGTTGCTTGAGATCAGCACGCCACGACTGCGCGTTCGGCAGACCAAGCAGGCGCTCGAAGTGGCAGGAATCGCTATCCTGCCGAGCGCGGCCACCGCAAGCCAGGACGCGCCAACCAAGCCAGCACCCAAGCCGGCAAGTCAGGCGCCCACGAAGCCAGCACCCGAGTTCCGTATGGACTCGCTGCTCGTGAACGGACTCGACATCCGCGTCGTCGACGACGCGAGCACGCCGCCGGCGATCGTGCCGCTCAACGACTGCGACATCGAGCTGCGCAACTTCTCGACGCGAGCGTTCACCGAACCTAGATCGATGCGTTTTAGCGCGATGCTCGGCGCGGGTGCAATCGAGCTACCGAAGCGAGACAAGGCGTCGCTGCTGCGTGGCTTCGTCTCGGCGGCGGCGACCGCGGTCACCGGTGGCAACAACGCACAGATCGCACTCGAGAAGCGCCCCTTCTTCGAGGAGGTTTCGACGCGGGGCAAGCTCACGCTTTTTCCGAAACTGAGCGGCTGGACCAAGCTCAACCTGACTTCGTTCGAACTCCAGGGCGTGCGTGGACCGGCGCAGGCCGCCGGCGTAACGATCGGCGATGGCACCCTGGACATGGGGGTCGCGCTGCGCTTCCGCGGACAGGAAGGTATGAGCGCCGACACGGGGTTCGTGTTCCGCAACCTCTCCATGTCCGAACCTCCGGATGGCGTCATCTCACGCTACCTCAAACTGCCGGCGCCACTCGACACCGTGCTCTTTGTCCTGCGCAATGAGGACGGAGAACACAAAATCCCGCTCTCCTTCAGCGCGGGCTCCGGTGGCATATCGACCGCCGAGGTAGCCCGCGCCGCGACGGTCAGCCTGCTAACGGTGATTACCAACGCGATCGCGGCCTCGCCATTCCGCATCGTCGGCGGCGTCGTCGACCTAGCCGGCCTCCAGGGCGAAGAAGACGAGACGACCGACAGCACGGTCCCACTCCAGTTCGCGCCCGGCGATGCCTCGCTGGGACCGATCGCCCGCGGTCGCCTGGGCGCGCTTGCGAGCCTCCTGCGCAACAACGACGAACTCGTTCTCGTCCTGCGGCACGAACTCTCGCCCGCCGATCTGGAACGAGCCGAGCAGTTGGGAAACCCATCGGCGGACGCGTGCCGACAGCTCATCGCACGTCTGCGCCAATCCAAGGCAGAGACGATCCGCAGCCGCGACCTCAGCGCGGCGCGAGCGCGCGCGGCGTTCGCCACGAACGCGATGCAAACCGCCACACAGGCAAGCGCGAGCGTGCGGCGGCTCGACCAGCAGCTCGCACACATCGAAGCGTCCCTCGACGCCGTGGCGAGCCTGCTGCGCCGCGGTGCCAACCGCCGCCGGCCGCAGCGCACGCGGCGCGCGGCCATCGCAATCGCCGGCCAGCGGCTCCAGGTCGTACGGCAGGCGCTGCTCGGATCCGGCATCGACCCGAGTCGGATCGACATGCGCCGGGCGCGCTTCAAGCTCGCCGCGGACCGATCGGGCAAGACCGGCGGCGACGTCCTCGCCACGCCCAAGGCCAGGATCGCCAAGTAGTCGCCGGCCGCGGCTTCAGTCCTGCCCGCTCGCGACGGTTCGCTCGAGGATGTCGTCGACATCGTCGAGCCGTTGCGCTTCCACGACGAACTGGTAGCTGAACAGGGACGGCCAAACCCGCGCCAGAAAGCCGGCAACACGATCCACGACGCGAAGCACGAACGAGTCGCCGACCATATCCTGAATCGGCGGGCCGAATCCGCGCACCTTGCGAACGACGAACCCTTCGCCTTCGAGCGTCCGACGGAACGACCGGACGGAGAAGAGTCGCTGATGAGTCAGGTCGAGGATGCCCTTCTTGCCGTAATTGAACTGCCCGAGCAGCAGCATGCAGCGGATCAAGACGTAGGCGACGTTGCCCGTGCTCGCGATGAGCAGGCTTCCCGGGCGCATGGCGCGGTGAATCTCCCTCAGGCTGGCTTCGGGTCGACTGAGGTGTTCGATCACATCGAGTGCAACGACCGCATCGGCACGTTGGCCGAGCGCATGGCTGACCTCGGCAGCGAAGGTCCCGTTGAGATCGACCTCGAGATACGGATACGGAAAGTCGCAGTCCGGTTTGCGCAGGTCGACCGACACGACGCGTGTCCCGGCCTGGTGCAACGCACGCCCCACCTCGCCGTGACCTGCGCCCAGCTCCAGCACGCGCGTGCCTTGCGGCCAGGGCCGCGCCAAGATGTGTTGGTGCAGCGAGGTCGGCGCTTCCTTGAAGACGTAGTGTCCTTCGCCTTCGAGGTCGAACTTGGGGTGGTAAACCAGATACAGGCGGTTCGCCTTGGCTCGGAGAATGGTGCCAATGCAGTGCCAGGCGTAACCGATCCCGTTGACGTGGCAAATCTCGTCGCCGTAATACGTAGGGATCGGCACCTCGACGATCGATCGCTTCTGGAACAACAGCTGGATGATGATCTCGGTGTCGAAGTGAAAGTCGCTGGTGTTGTAGCGGAACGGCAACTCCGCCAACGTCGCAACGCGATAGGCACGATATCCCGAGTGAAACTCCGACAACTTGGCGTGCAGCAGGCGGTTCTCGAGCCAGGTCAACACGCGATTTCCGGCGCGCTTGTAAAGTGGCATGCCGCCGCGCTTGGCGGCGCCGGGCACCATCATCCGGGAGCCGAACACAGCCGAGGTCGCGGCGTCCGCAAAGGGCGCCAGCAGCCGCGGCAAGACCTCCGGTGCATACTGCCCATCGCCGTGCAGAAGCACATCCTCGAGCACGTGCCCCTCAGCTTGGGCGGGGAGAGGCCCGGAATCCTGCTCCAGTATAACTGCGTGAAGTTCTCCTGCGAGCCGGATCTGGTCGAGCGGCTGGCCGAGATCGCCCGCCGATACGAGTACGTCTACCTGGCCCCGTACCCCGCCATGGACGCCAAGATCGCCTTGACGGCCTACAGGCGGATCCTCACGCTCGATGAGGTGGACGAGGAACGGATCCGCGCCTTCATCGAGGGACCGTAGGGGATAGCCCGCT
>CAYSWE010000297.1:0-6343 GCA_964434515.1 uncultured Phycisphaerales bacterium
AGAATCCACCGCTAAGCCCAGCGGGCTACGCAGGAGACCGCGACCCAAGACCCGGACCCGCCGCCCGCGCGCATCGAAGACAACGACTTCGCCGCGCTTGGCATCCGCCACGAGCACCTCGCCACTCGGCGCAATCGCCACGCCCGCCGGGTCACCGAGCCCAGTAGCAAAGACGCTGCTCGGCAGCCGACCATGCGAGCCGTCCGAAGCGCAAGAGAACAGACCGAGAAGCAGCACGCTGGCCAACCCATGGCTCACCCTCCGTTGCGCGTGCGTCACGAGCGTCGCTGTTTGTCGTGGGCAAGCATGCGGGCGATTCTACTACAACGCACCGCTCCGTAGAGCCTGTGTGTTCGAACTAGGGATCGGCGTGCACAATCATCGATCACCACGCATCCGGGCGAGTCGAACTTCGGATGCGAGTGCCGCGAGGTTCGCCGGTGACCCACGCAGTTTCGTACCAGCCGGCACTCCCCGGCGGCCGGAAGCTCGCCGCGTCGAGAAATCCGCTCGCAGTGCGCCGGAGGCCGCTTGCACGACCCATCCGCAGCAAGAAAATCCCCGAGATCTTGCAACGCTCGCACGCGCTGGTGTGTTCATTGGTGATGGCTTCTCGATGCGATGTTCTGTTCCGGCGTTGGCTGAATACGCGCCAGCCCGCGCTGCTCGGTGCGCTCTTCGATGAGACGGCCGCCGAGTTGTTCCGAGTGGCGACGCATCTAGTCGGCGACCTGGCCGCCGCCGAGGACCTCGTGCAGGACACCTTTCTGGCCGTGATCGAACGTGCCGCCACCTACGAGGACCGGGGGCGGGTCGAAGCTTGGTTGCTCGGCATCCTCTACAACCTCGCGCATCGACAGCGGCGCGATCGTGCCCGGACCGTACCCACAGCGGCGGCGGAGGTCCGCGAGCGCGCCCCAGTCCCAGATCCGTCCGCGCGTGTCCTGAGTGACGAACTACGCGAGACCATGCAGGTCGCAGTCGCACGATTGCCGGAACCCTATCGGGAGCCGCTACGCCTCCATCTCGTGCGCGGTCTCGAGCCGCGGCGCATCGCAGTGGAACTCGACCGCTCACCGAGCACGGTTCGGTGTCAGCTTGCGCGTGGCCGCGAGCTCTTGCGCGCCTTCTTGCCAAAGAGCCTCGTACTACCCGGCGTCTTGGCGCTCGCGACTCCCGGCATCGCTGCTGTTCGGGCGACCGTGTTGGCTCGCGCAGCGACGCTTTCTCCCACGCTTTCCCTCGCGACCACAGGAGTCGTCATGAAGAAACTCGTCGCTGTCGCCGTTGTGATTGGTGCCGGCCTGACCCTATGGGCCACGCGCGGAGAATCGCCGAAAGCGCCGTCGGAGGAGACCGCTGCGATTCGTGGCCCGCACGGGGATCCCGCGGAGCTTCGCACGAAAGCGGACGATGCGATCCGCGAGGCCACCGGGCAAGAACGACCACGTTCGTCCTCAACCGATCTCGTCGTGTCCGTTCGCTGGTACGACGGCAAGCCGGCGGCCAACGTGCGGGTTCGGTTGTTCGGCCGACGCGGTGCCCTCGAGGAGCGTTCGTCGCTCAGTGACCATGCCGGAACCACGCGTTTTCACGATGTGAACTCCGGTAGCGCGCAGGTCGCCACTTGCCGTGGCGGCCGAGCGAACGTGACCGTCGTCGCCGGACGAACGAACCATGTTGCAATCACGGTCCCCAAGGGCCTTCGCGTCGTCGGGCGGGTCGTCGACGAAGGCGCACAACCCGTCGCCGGCGCGGGGATCTGGCTCTCGGTGGAGCGCAACGTCGGACGTCTCGTCGCGACGTCGGATGACAAGGGGGCGTTCGTGCTCGAACACGTCACCGCCCGGCGCTTGCTCGCAGCGATGAAGCGGGGCTACTTCGTGAGCCGAGGGGTGTTGCTCGACAAACCGACGCAGCAGGGCGAACTCGCGGTCGAGCTGCGGCTACGGAGCGGAGCGTGCGAGCTGACCGGGCGCGTCGTCGACCAACGGGGCGATCCCGTCCCGCATGCCACCGTGCTCCATGGCATCGTGGCGGCGGGGATGATGGCGCTGTCCAATCCGATCTTTGGTCCCGTTGGGTCGGTGCAGGAATGGCAGTGCGACGCAAACGGAGTGTTCTCCGTGTTCGGTTGCCAGCGCGGCAAGCCGGTCTGGGTCTGGGCGGTGGCCCCAGGATTCGCGCCCAAACGCACGAAGTTCGTGGCCGAGCCCGGCACCGAGGTGCGGATTCAGCTCGGGCGCGGATTCCGAGTTGCCGGTCACGTGGTGGACAGCGACCGAGCGCCGAACGCTGGCGAGGTCGTGCACCTTCGAGACGCCTACGCGCCCAACGAGGGGATGGCGGACTCGCGTCGGTCTTGGGCGCAGCCGACGTTCCTTCGTAGCGACGCGTCGGGTGCGTATCGATTCGACAACGTTCCTGCCGGTCGCGCGATCCTCTCGGTGACTACGAAGCACGGGCGGGCCCGCGTCGTCGTCGATGGTGCGGATGGCCAGGAGTTCGAGCGTGATCTCGTCCTCGCAAACAACCGTGCCATTCGTGGAGTGGTCGTCGATTCGAACGGTGCCCCCTGTGCCGAGTTCAAGATCGTTGGACGTCCGCGCGGCCCTGGAATGCGCGAAGCGCGCGGCAAAACGGGCAGCGACGGTACGTTCGTCCTCGACGGACTCGATGCGTCCCCGTACGACCTCGGGGTTTTCCCTCCCACCGGGCGGTTGTGGTACGCCTGCGTGGCTCGACGGTTCGGTGTCCAGCCCGGCGATTCGCCGCACATCGTGCTCGCTCCGGAAGAAGCGCCGACCGGCGTCATCCATGGGCGCGTCCTCGATGCCACGTCGGCGCCGGTCTCTGCGATCGAAGTCAGCGTGACAACGTCGCGGCATCACGGGTCGCCGATCAAGACCGGCGCGGACGGCGGCTTTCGATGCGGTGGGCTGCCGGCCGGGACCTACGTCGCGCGGTGCACCCTCGGGGAGTTCGTCGTCATCAGTGAGCCGGTGGTCCTGCCGGCCGGTGGAACCGTCGACGTGGGCGAGCTGCGCTTCGCCACTCCGCAATCCGTCGATCTGCGGTTGGTCGGTCCCACCGGCGAAGCCATGCCGGAGCTGAGAATGAGCGTCGGCACGCGCTGCTTCGAGGGCGGCTCGATGTGGCTCCTGGGCACGTCGATCCTGGGGTCGAAAGGGGGTTGGAAGGGGAAACTCACCCCCGGGCGCTACGTTGCGCACATTGGTCCGGCCACGAACATTGCAAGCCAGAACATCCCGTTCAAAGTTCGTGTCGGCCAACCCGTGAGTCGGGTGCTTCGCGTGCGTCGCGGAGTCGCGATCCGGGTCAGTTACTCGAAACCGAGCGAGCGGACCAACCCCAACTTCGAGTTCGTGTGGAAGCGCGACAACGTCCTCGTCCAGCACTACTGGAACCGGTGGAACACGCGAGACAAGACGTCCTACACCGACACGATGGTCCCTGGAAGCTACGAAGTGCGCGTTCGCGACGACGAGGGCCGCGAACGCGTGACGCGATTCGTGATCGACGCGACCCAGCCTGGTTCGAAGATCGAGATCGCGCTCCCCTAGGGACACGAGGACATCAGTCGGGAGCGTCGTAGAGCGCAAAACTGCGAATCTGCGGAGTCGCGACCGAGGCCGAAATGCGCAGGCGAACCTGCTGCGCGGTGACGGCAGCCTGGAGCCGGTGGATGCGCTTGTGACCGATGCAGGTTCCGCTGGCGATCTCGCTCCACAAGCCGGCTCGCTTGGCTTCGACGACGTACTCGCGCACACGCTCACCCCAGCGGATGTCCTCCTGCAAGACGATGAAGTCGAAGGCCACGGGCGCCGGCAAGGTCAGGACGAGTTCGTCGCCGCGACCGCTGCCACGCCCGACTGGATGACCAAACATTCGCCGAATCGCCGTGCCCCATTCGACGCAACGCCGGACATCCGGATCAGGTATCAGGCCACGCTTGTCAGGCGTGAGGCCGACAATGAGCGTGGAATTCCGACCTACCGAGGCCATATACATGTCGACCAGCCGCGTTAGGGATGGGATCTTGTGGTCGTCCCCTGCGTCCCAGAACCACTCATGGCGACGCAAGGGCGCATCCGACATCGCGGGGCACCAGGCGATACCGTCGACATCGCCACGTTTCAAGAGCTGGAAGCCGTTCGCATGACTCTCCTTCTTATGCCCCTCGTAGCCATCGACGAATGGCAAGCGTGCCCAGCATGGGTAGGGCACCGTG
Source organism: uncultured Phycisphaerales bacterium (assembly GCA_964434515.1). Classification (GTDB taxonomy): domain Bacteria; phylum Planctomycetota; class UBA1135; order UBA1135; genus CAYSWE01. Next base: position 4,253 of record CAYSWE010000297.1, read on the forward strand.
CCAGTTTCGGAACCACCCCAGCGAGCATCTGCACGTTGGTAGTTGTGGTAGAAGAGGCAGTTCGGCTGGTACTTCACGAAGACGCTGAGGACATCGGGGCCGCCAAGCTTGGGCCCATAGGCTCCGCCATCGAACCACAGCTCGAACAACGCACCGTAGCGACTGCAGATCTCCTCCACCTCCGCCTCGACCAGGCGATTGTATTCCAGCTGCGTGATCCGACTGCGCTTGGTGACTTTGAAGTCGAGCACGCCCAGATGACCGTTCCAACGAGTCCCCAAGTATATGCCCGGCTCGATTCCGAACTTCCGGCATGACGCGACGAACTCCGCCACAATGTCACGCTTACCGCCACCCCATCTCGTGGACTTCAAACTGTAGGGATTTGCATTCGACTGCCAGAGCCCAAACCCGGTCTCGTGCGAAGCCGTCAGGATCGCGAAGCGTGCGCCCATGGCCTTGGCAGTCTCCACCCACTGGTCGGTACTAAGCGCCGTCGGGTTGAATCGATCCAGCCCCAGATCCTTGCGGTCCAATCGGCGGTTACGGGCTTGGTTGTAGTGCTCGTCGTCGAAGACATGCAGGTCGTAACTGAACAGCACGCCGAATTCGGCCTCCTGCCAAGCGCGTTGCGCTGCTGTCGGCGTTGCGATTCGTAGCTTGGCTTGTTCTTTGGTGGAGTCGCCCCGCGCAGCGGCTATGGGCCCAGCCCCTGGCGGAAGATCGATCTTCAGCACATAGGCCGCAGTCCGATCGCGACCGTGGATCGCCCACCCGGACGGCCCGTAGAGAAAAGCTGGTTTGCCGTCGACCATCAGCACCTTGGGCCGCTCTAGCTTCGGCGCACTACCGTAGACATGCCGACTCTTCCGCGGATCGTAGCTCGGATCGTAGCGCGAAAGGCGTTCATAGCCGACCTGGACGAGTTCGGCGGGAAAGCTATGCCCCCCATCATTGGAGACCCACAGCGTGCCGCCTCCGACGATTCCGGTCATGTCTCCACGGTTATCCGTCGTCAAGAGACAGACTTTGCCGTCCCAAACGAAGGCGCTGGCATCTTCGAGCACGACGCCAACACCAGTGATCGGCTGCTCGGTCATCCGATATGGCCCCTCGACGCGATCCGAGATCGCAAGTCCGTACTGAGGGCCGCCGCGACGCTTATCCGAGGACTTGAAGTACAGCAGGAACTTCCCGCCCACCTGGACAATCGTCGGATTCACGACCTGGCGCCCGTGCGTCCAGTGCTTCGGATCGTCCGACGCCCGCAGCAGCAAGCCATCCTTCCCGACCTTCCTCCAGGGGCCGTCGAGCGACTCGGACACGCGCATGCCGATCGCTTGATTCCACGGATGTGGCGGCTGATGGTAGTCGCTGTTAGCGATATAGAGCAGCACGTAGGTCGCCCCGAACTTCTTGATCTCAGGATTGTGTGCCGTGTAGCGATCCCACGCACCCGCCCGGCCACTACCGGTCACCGCAACGTCCCTGAAGCTGAAAGGCCCCTCGGGTCGATCGGCCACGTAGTGCGCAATCTCGCTCGACTTGCGCCATGCCGGATCCACGTTGCGTTCCGGCCAGCGGGCGACAAACAAGTGCACCTTGCCGCCATCATCGACGATTGGCGCAGCCCCCCAGATCGTGTAGTCGTCTTCCTGAACGGCGACTCCACCCCACTTCAGCCCCCGGGCAAGACTCGAATACGGCACCTTGGCTGGGCGAGCCGCCTCCTTGGAGCTCTGCGCGCTGCCGGTGTTGATCGCTCCTAGCAAGGCGAGGCCGCCAGCCGCGTGTGCGATTCCCCGCATAGATTTCATACAAGCGCCTCGATTGGGTTCGCGCAGGAGTTCGAGCGCTGAACCACTCTGGCGTGGCGCCCCTCATGCTTCTGTGAGCATAAGGCCGCAGACGAAGAGTCCCCCGCCCGTTCACAGATTCGATCGCGTAGCGACGTCGGTCAAGCCGTGCTACAGCGATCGACGGCACGCGAATATGTCGCCATCGGGCGAAGCCTCGAGGAGCTGAGGGCCATCGACCTGGCCTTTCGCGAGGGGCGGCTTTCTTGGTCCCAGGTGCGCCTGCTCGTTCGCA